>JAZUKY010000034.1:0-10862 GCA_045643525.1 Candidatus Enterousia sp.
TATATATATATATATATTAAGTTTTACCTTCAAACGGAAGGGGATTATCATGAAATTTTTATCACTTTTGACCATATCTTTGTTTTTATTCAGTACCAACGATGTGTTTGGGGCGAATTCACCAACATTTTCAACGTGTCCAAGCGGTGCGGTCAAAGGTTCCAACAAATGTGCCCAAGCCTTTTCTGGGTACGTTCCATATCAGACTGGTTCATCTGGAGCCCTATTTGTATCCTCCCCAATTTGCTGCAAAGCTTGGTCAAAAGATACCGCTACAGAATGTGAATGTTCTTCTTCGAATATTTTAAGTGGCAGTGCCGCAGGTCAAAAATTAGAATCATGTACCGACTGTGGTAGTGCCAGTCAGACTAATCTTGCGACACTAAAATTTAATGGCGGAACAACCTCAACCGGTGGTGGTTCAGGTTCTACCACTACAACATATCCTGATTGTACCCAATGTGCCGCCAGTGACTCAACAACCAAGCGTTCATTAACATATAATGGCCAATTATTTTGTTTAGAAACAATTGTCGATTGCAGTAATTCAGGAAATGTTACCGGTGATGCCAAATGTGGCAGATTTCGCAGAAAATGTAACAGTGCCGGTGTTGGGGTTGATGGTGAAACGCAATTTGGTGCAGTAGCCTGCAATTCCGGTTATCATATATATGGGCTACACTGTGCTTACAACTGTTCCAGTGGCCAATATAGTGATACCCAGGGCCATTGTACAGCCTGCCCCAAATACAATGGCATAAGTGCCCGCAGTGATTCCACCGCCAGCAGCAATATTACAGAATGTTTTATACCAAAAGATTCCACCGCCAGCGATACAAAAGGCACATATAAAATAACAAGCGATTGTTTTTACAAATAATTGATTTTTTTCATAATAATAAATCCGCCATATTGGCGGATTTATTAATTATATTAATCATTATCTTTTGTTGATTTATATAATGCGGTTAATCCAATTATAAAATTAACAAAAAAACATATAATCGCAACCAAATATGCAACAGCAGCAAATATCGGTTCACCAGATATCGCAGTCAATCCGACACCAACCAACATAACAGGAATACATACCAACCACCCAAACAATACTTTCCATGTAAATATATTTCTGTTTTTGATTTTACAGTTTATATTTTCTAATAATTTTTCAACACGTTCCATATTATATGTTTCTGATACTTTTTTATTTACCATAATTTTCCCCATTTATTTTTCACCGCAAAACACTATTATTACCCACGATATCCAATTGCAACAATAAACATTTCAACACTGTCTTTGCGTGATGCGGGCGGTTTAACCTGATACACTGAATCAAAATGTGTTTTTATTTGACGAATTAATTCACCCGTTGTTCCCCCAGTAAATGATTTTGCAACAAATGTTCCCCCGGACTTTAACGCACGTAATGCAAAATCAAAGGCATATTCTAATAATACCATTTGACGAATATGATCTGTTTTTTTATGTCCAACAGTATTTGGCGCCATATCAGACATAACAACATCAACATTACCATGTTTGGACACATCATCGGGTAAATTTAATTTTTCCACCAACCAATTCAATGCATCATCAGTGGTAAAATCCCCCTGATAAAATTCAACCCCTGGGATTGGTGTAATTTCCAATAAATCCATCGCAAAAACGCGACTGCGTGGAAAATCACGTGCAATATATTGTGTCCATGATCCAGGGGCTGCCCCCAAATCAACAACAACCTGACCATTTTTCAAGAAATGATATTTTTCATTCATTTCAATTAATTTATATGCCGCACGTGCACGATAACCATCGCGATGCGCACGTGCAACATACGGATCCGCCGCCTGGCGTTGAATCCAGGCAACAGATGATTTTTTTGCAGCAATTTTTTTATTTAATATTTTCATAATTTTTATAAAAACGTTTGTTATTTTACCCCATTTGGCATCGGTGCACCACCCGGCATTGTTCCCTGTTGCATACGTTGCATAACGGCATCCATTCCACCCATACGTTGTATCATTGCCATTTGCTGTTTCATTTTTGTATATTGTTTTATAATATGTTCAACATCACGAACCGTGCAACCTGCCGTTTCAGCAATACGTGCCTTGGCATTTGCAAATATTTTTTCTGGTTCCGCACGTTCTGCGCTGGTCATGGCCTCTAAAATTTTAATTTGTGCATCAACACTGCCATCTTTGATTTTTTCTTTCATCGCGCTGACCGCCCCAGACATACCAGGCACCATTTTCAACAACCCACTAAAATTACTCATCTTTTTAATCTGTTTTAATTGTGCCAACATATCATTTAAATCAAATTGACCGTTCATCATTCGTTGTGCCGTTTCTTTCATTCCAGATGGCATTTTTTCTTCGGCCTGTTTTAATTCTTGTTCACTTATATTTGTATCCATCACAGATGAATCAACATTTTTCTTTTTTCCAAAACCAAACATTTTTTACTCTTTGGGTTTTTATATTTATATTAAAATATTATTTTTTCTTCTTAGGTTTGTCCAGATACTTTTGTAAATATTTTCCAGTTACAGATTTTGGATTTTCTGCCACCTGTTCTGGTGTTCCTGTGGCAACAATTTGTCCACCATTTGCACCACCGGTCGGCCCCAAATCAATAATCCAATCTGCAGTTTTAATAACTTCTAAATTATGTTCAATGACAATTACGGTATTACCCTGTTCCACCAATTCATGCAAAACAGACAATAACATTTTTACATCTTCGAAATGCAAACCTGTTGTCGGTTCATCCAAAATGTATATTGTTTGTCCCGTACTGCGTGATGCTAATTCTTTGGACAATTTTATTCGTTGGGCCTCGCCACCGGATAAATCTAATGAGCTTTGCCCCAATTTAATATAATCCAAACCAACACGTTTTAGTAATTCTAATTTACGTGCAATTTGCGGAACATTAACAAAAAAACGATATGCTTCGTCCACAGACATATTCAATACATCTGCAATCGATTTTCCACGATACTTTACCGCCAATGTTTCATCATTATAACGTGTTCCATGGCATTTATCACATTCAACATAAACATCGGCCAAAAAATTCATTTCTATTTTTATTTGACCGTCACCCTGACATGCCTCACAACGCCCACCTTTGACATTAAATGAAAAACGTCCTGCCGAATATCCACGTGCCTTGGCATCTGGTAATGCCGCAAAAAAATCACGTATATTTGAAAATACCCCCGTATACGTTGCCGGATTACTGCGCGGTGTACGACCAATTGGTGACTGATCAATATCAACAACTTTATCTACATTTTCCATACCACGAATCACATCATGGGCACCCGTTTCCATCTTAGAATTATATAATGTTCGCATTAATGCGGGATACAACGTATACAACAATAATGTTGATTTTCCAGAACCCGATACCCCCGTCAATGCAATAAATTTGCCCAATGGAAATTCAACAGTTACATTTTTTAAATTATTTTCACGTGCCCCAGAAATTATTATCGAATTACCGTTCCCCACCCGTCGTGTTTTTGGAACATCTATTTTTCGTTTTCCTGATAAATATTGCCCCGTCAAAGAATCCGGATTTTTTATAACCTGATCTGGTGTCCCACATGCAATAATACGTCCACCATTAACACCGGCCCCACGCCCAATATCAACCAAATAATCGGCACTGTGCATTGCATCTTCGTCATGTTCAACAACAATAACTGTATTATCTTTGTCACGTAACGTTTTCAACGTTTCCAATAATTTGTCATTATCACTTTGATGCAATCCAATCGATGGTTCATCCAATACATATAACACACCGGACAAACCGCTGCCAATTTGTGATGCCAAACGAATACGCTGTGCCTCGCCACCGGACAGTGTTCCCGACATACGCGATAATGTTAAATATCCCAAACCAACATTTTTCAAAAATTGCAATCGACTGGTAATTTCACGTAAAATCATACGTGCAATATCATTTTCCTTTTTTTCTAAGTGATTCGGCAAATCTGCAAACCAACACAACGAATCATCAACCGCCATATCACAAACGTCAATTATATCACATCCATTAATTTTAACACACAATGCATGAATATTTAAACGTTTGCCATGACACATTGGGCACGGTTTTTCCGATTGGTATTTTGATAACTCGGCCCGCATTGTATCCGAATCCGATTCACGCCAACGACGTTCCAAATTTGGAATTACACCCTCATACGGTTTTTCATATTCGAAACCATTCCAATTTATTTTAACGACCTCTTCACCACTGCCGTATAAAATTAAATTTTTCTGTTCATCTGTCAATGCATGCCACGGACGTGTTAATGGTATTTTGTATTGTTTATGTAATGCAGATAAAACATTTTCATATTGTGTCAACATTCCACCACGCGACCACGGGGCAATTGCCCCATCCAAAATCGATTTTGATGGATCAGGAATCACCAAATCTGGCGACATATTTAATTGACCCCCCAACCCATCACATGCAGTGCATGCACCCATTGGGGCATTAAAAGAAAATAATCTTGGTTCTATTTTCGGAACGGTAAATCCACTGACTGGGCATGCGTAATTTTGTGAATATAAAATATCTTCTTCGGTATCAAGACGTCGAACTAATACCGATCCCGGCACCAAACGCAACGCCCCTTCAAACGATGCATACATACGACTGCGAAATTCATCCACAGCATCTGCATCAGCCTCTGATGCGGGCATTGCTAATCTGTCAATAATAACAAAAATATTATGCTTTTTGTTTTTATCTAATGCGGGTACAGATGATAAATCATATAAATCACCATCTATAATTGCACGGGTATATCCCTGTTTAATCAAAAATGCTATTTCTTTTTTATATTCACCTTTGCGTTCACGAACCAATGGGGCCATTATATATATTTTCGTTTTTGCCGGGATTTTCATTGTCCAATCAACCATTTCAGCAATCGTTTGTGATTTTATCGGCAATCCCGTCACAGGCGAATGGGGCACCCCAATTCGTGCCCACAACAAACGCAAATAATCATAAATTTCTGTCACTGTTCCAACCGTCGAACGCGGATTTTTTGATGTTGTTTTTTGTTCAATCGAAATTGCCGGTGCCAACCCCTCTATTAAATCAACATCCGGTTTTTTTTGCATATCCAAAAATTGACGTGCATACGAAGACAAACTTTCCACATACCGACGTTGACCTTCGGCATAAATTGTATTAAACGCCAACGAAGATTTGCCCGATCCAGAAACACCAGTAAAGACCACCAATTTATTTTTTGGTATGTCCAAATCAATATCTTTAAGATTATTTTCGCGTGCACCACGAATTTTTATTATTCCAGCCATAGTAATAAACAATATAAGGTTAAATACTATAAATTTCAAGGGGCGAAGTTATTCGCCCCCAATATACAAAAACAATATTTTATATGTTATTCTTTAATTATTGGCATACCCCGAAATTGTTGGGTTATACATTTGCAATAACATATCTGCATTCATCGGGATATCCGATTTGCGTACATGATCCGCACCGATTTTCGGCATACGTTGACCACGAACCCAAACATCCATGCCGCCCGCATTCCCAAATGTTGCCCGATAATTTCTTTCGTTTGGAACATAATATACATCACCGGGAACCAAAACGCGACTAAATACCATTTTACCGGTTGCATCCTCAATTTTAACCCAAGATTCCTGCACAGCCTGAATAATAACATCCGCACGTTCACGATTTTCAATACCAAAACGTTCACGAATTTCCACCGAATACGCAGGTTCAACTACATCTGTTGTGGCCACAACATCATCCTGAACAATATTACCTGTTGTTTTATTTGATGACATTGGGGTGACCAATACAGTAACAACTGCAACCAATACAAAAATTACAACCACACAACCAAATAACCATGTCCAATAACGGGCAAAAAAATCCCTGGCGTGTTTAACAGTATTTTTAACAACAACCGCACTATCTTCGGAACCGGTGGCCGATGCCACAACCGCACAATCACATTCGGCCTTTTTATCTTTGCCATCGTCAGATGATATGCCACATTCCACAGGAACCATACCTATTTCACGTTTTAATTTTGCAACGATTTCATCCGGATCCAGCCCCAATTCCATTGCATAATTACGTGCAAAACCCAATATATAAACTGTTTCTGGAATTGCGTTATAATCCCCATCTTCCAATGCCTGTAAAAATTCTTCACGTATACACAACTGTTTTGAAATTGTCGGAATTTCACGTTTACGACGTCCATTTGTTCTGGCATCACGCAGAATTTCACCAACAGTCATTTCTTTCTGTGTTTCATTTTCATTTTTATTCATGGTTTTCAGTTCCTTTTCATTGTATTAAAATTTTGCATATCACTCCATATCATAGAAACTATACAGCCCCAGTGCAACCCCAAAATTCACAAATTAACATTTTCAATGTTTTTACATCAGTAACACTGTTGACTTTTATACGAAAATCGGTGGAATTTGCCATTCCAACACTGTACCATGCGACATGCTTTCTAAACATTGGTATTGCGGCATGTTCACCGTAATATTCCAACATATATTCCAAATGTTGTAAAACAATCGCCCCAATATTTTTTGGTGTTTTTCCATTTATAATTTGTGCCAAGGCCCACGGCCGTCCCAGCAAACCGCGCCCAACCATTGCACCACTATATCCCAAATTTTGTACACGATTAACATCATCTGTTGTACGAATATCACCATTGGCAATAATGGGTATAGGTGTATCATTACTTAATTGTGGTAACACAGCGGGGCCAACATACATCTGTGTCCGCGTTCGCCCATGCAGTGTTGCAAATTTAACCCCAGATTGTGCTGCAATATTAATCAAATCAAACCAATTACGGTGTGCATCATCCCATCCCAATCTGGTCTTTATTGAAACGGGTATTTGTACAGCACGCACAACCGCGTTCATTATTTTTCCGGCCAATATATGATCCTGCATCAAATGTGCACCGGCCCCGGCACGTGATGCAACCTTTGCCACAGGGCACCCCATATTAATATCAATCCATTTTGCCCCAGAATCCTGTAATATTTTTGCCGCATCAGCCATTAATGTAACGTTTGCCCCAAAAATTTGTGTTCCTATATTCCCCTCATCATCATAACGATCAAAATTACGCAGACAATTTTTGTGTGCCCCAACCAATGAATGACACGAAATCATTTCTGTTACCATTGGAGCGTCTGGTGAAAACATACGAATCATACGCCGAAATGGTTTATCCGTAACACCGGCCAATGGTGCAGCAAAAATTTGATTATTAGTAAACATTTGTGATATAATGTCATGTATGAAAGAAAAAATCAAAAAAATCTTTGAATTTTTACATTGTGCGGTATCTGGTGGATGGCGTGGCATCGTTGGATTAATTGTATTGTTTATTGCCCTTATGATGTTTGTAGGGGTATTTTGGGGCGAACGAAATATTCAACGTTTTATTGCCAACATCTGGGAACTAAACCGTGAACAGGCAATATTAGATGCCGCCCACAGGGATTTAGATGATTTAAATCGCCATATCGAATTGTTACAAAAATACAGCACAGATTATATCGAAGAATTGGGGTTAAAACATTTAAATATGGGCGATCCAAAAATTAAAATATTAAAAATTTAAAAACACCCCAAATATTTTAGGGTGTTTGGTTTTAGATATAATATCGCAAATTTTAATTCATATACACAATCATCATATTCATATATGTTGCCAACATTAACCACAATATGTATGGCCATACCAATATTGATGCAGATGTGCTGACACAACGAAATACACGTGACATCCATAACGCAATGAATAACAACAACACAATTACCAACAATCCTGCCATCGCCATATGTAATCCAAAAAATAAATATGACCATAACGCATTTAATGCCATATGTGTTGCAAATAACATATATGATTTTGTTTTTCGCATACGTGCAATTGGTTTTCGTACAATCAAAAATAAAGCAATCCCTAACAATGTATACAATATAGACCAAACAATACTGAATACAATTGGTTCCGGTGTGACGATGGATTGATTCAATCCATTAAACCATAAATCAGTATGCCCAACAGGTGTAAACATTATGCCAATTAATCCCGGTGCAAACGATATAACCATTGTTAAAATAAATAACCAAATTTTTTTCATAATTATAAACTCCTTTGTTCATATACCACAGAATTATAACAACATAAAATTATACTCCCACAGGAATGATTTCTTGGCTTATAAAAAAACCCGCCATAGGCGGGTTTGAAAATTCCGCAAACGAAACAAATTAACGTTTGCTGAACTGTGTCGAACGACGTGCTTTGTGATGACCAAAATGCTTACGTTCAACAACACGACTATCACGTGTCAAGAATCCTGCAGCCTTCAATACAGCACGCAATTCTGGTTCTGATTTTTCCAACGCTTTTGATATACCATGTTTCACGGCACCCGCTTGACCAGATAAACCGCCACCCGCAACCAATGCATGAACATCATATGCAGTGTCACGTTTTGTGATATTAAATGGTTGTGCAATAATCATTTGCAAAACTGGACGACGGAAATATTCATTCACAGGAATATCGTTAACAAATATATCGCCCTTACCTGGAACCAAATATACACGTGCAACGGAATCTTTACGTTTACCAGTTGCATATGTGGCACTATCCAATTTCACACGCACCGCTGTTTTTGCAACAGACTTTTTTGCTGGGGCAGCCTTTGTTGTTTTTGCTGCAGCTGCAGTCTTTTTTGTTTCTGTCATTATTCGCCCCTTTTATTTTTACGATTCAACGCACCGAAATCGATAACAACTGGATTTTGTGCGGCATGTTTATGTTCTGCACCGGCGTATACATGCAATTTTGTCAAACGTTTATTTGCCAATGCAACCGCTGTACGACGTCCCATCATGCGTTTTACAGCATTCGTAACCAATTTTTCTGGTTTTTCAGAACGCATTTGACCCAATGTGCGTTCTTTGGTACTACCAGTCCACAAAGAATGCCAAAAGAATTTTGTTTTATCTGCTTTCTTACCAGACAAAGCAACCTTGTCTGCATTAATAATAATAACATGATCACCGCAATCCATATTTGGTGTCCATGTTGGCTTGTTCTTGCCACGCAGGATGTTTGCCGCAAATACTGCCAAACGTCCCAATGTGCAATCAGTTGCGTCTATCAAATACCATTTGGCATCTAATTCGCACTTTTTTAACGATTTTGTCGCTGCCATTGTTGTTCTACCTTTGTTTATAAATTATAAGCAACCAGATTATGCATAAATAGTGCAGAAAAGTCAAGAAAATTTAATACGGTATTAATATACCACAAATATAAAAATTTACTTTACACAATTTTTTCATACAATTTAATTAATCAAATATCATAAGGTCTTGTTTTTTATAAAATTATGTTTATAATGTATTCTCGTGTGCCCATGGCTCAATTGGATAGAGCAATTGCCTTCTAAGCAATAGGTTGCAGGTTCGAGTCCTGCTGGGCACGCCATTTTTTTATTTTGCAAACACAAAAATACACACAGAAATAAATCATCATAGTAATTAAAACGGTATATCAATGACGATAAAGAATGATATAATTCGACAAAAACTATGAAAAAATAAAGGAAAAATTCCATTAGTATTAACAAGTGGGATTGTAAAAATGTTATCGTACACAGATTTGAATAAGCAGTATTGTAGATTCCGTGCCCCCACTGTATATTTAAATCACAAAACACATATAACCTTTCCACGTGGTCCTATACAGTTCAAAAATTTACATGCCCAATAATATGCAGGCTGACCAAGTATATATTTATAACAGTAACAATATTTATTTTGGCACCGGTTTTCAATGTAAGACTTTGGTTATCGATTCAAATTCGTTCGATATTTTCATTCCCCAAGATGCAAAGATAGAAAAGCTACACGCACCATTAAAATTTAGAATTCTTAGAACATTTTATAACCCATCACCCAAACCATACGCTAGCATACAAAAATTCTATCCCCACACTATTATTAGGTAATAAAAATCCGATATATTCCAAAACAAAAAAGATTTGTTTTTATAAAATATAAATAATAAAAATCCCCAGTTATGGGGATTTTTATTATTTATCCAATGCCTTAATAATCTGGTCATATGGAATTGCACCAGGGAATGCCTGTTCTTGGATAATCAAGAATGGTGTACCACTGATGTCAAATGTTTGTGCTAAATCACGAACATTGGCCAATTCACGTGCAACAACTTCGCCGCTCATGTCTTGTTTCAATTTCGCTGTATCCAAACCGACTTCTGTTGCGAACTTCATTACGTTCTTTTCAACTTTGTCACCGATTTTTGCTTGGTCTTTCAAATCGTCCTGTGTATAGAAATTACGATTCATTAACATAGTAACCAATGCGGCTGCTTTGTCTGCATCTTGTAATTTAGCAGCAATAACTGCTTTGGCTGGTGCATCAGACAATGGTCCATGAATAGAAAAGTTTTTAACAACAACACGCACATCATCACGTTCTGCCAATACACGTTCCAATTCACCGTGAACACGACGACAATATGGGCATGAAAAATCTGTCCAGATATAAATCGTTTTTGCACCTTCGCGATTACCCAAAACAGGTGCATCTGCTGACATTACATCCGCATTTGAACGAACAAATTTACGGATTTCTTTGTTTTTAACAGCATTCTGCTGTTCCTGCATTCCCTGTACCATTTCCTGAACGATTGCTGGATTAACAGATGTCAGGTAATATGGAACATACAGACGGCATACGCAACC
>JAZUKY010000035.1:0-6170 GCA_045643525.1 Candidatus Enterousia sp.
TGATTGTTGATTTGCCGGGGTATGGTTATGCACGTGAGTCACGTACAGAGGCATTGCGCTGGTTATCTAGATTAGAGGATTATTTAATTAATCGACGTCAATTGCGGCGGTTGTTTATTTTGATTGATTCGCGTATCGGACCACGTGATGCAGATTTGGATTTAATGGATTTTTGTGACGCAAATGCAGTTACGTATCAGATTGTCTATACAAAAAAAGATAAACGTATACGTGAACAGGAACAAATGGTTTTGTCACATGAAAATCATGGGGCAATGATTCCAGAAATTTTAGAAACATCCGCAGAAAAAAAAGTCGGACTTGATGGAATAAGGATTACACTTGGCATTAAATAATATTTTTTGTGTATCGAATCCGGCGAATATGGCCGAAGCGTTGTGGCATGTTATTTCAACCAGTGGTGTAGAAATGTCAGATATGTTGATATTTTTGCCATCACGTCGTGCGGTTCGTACCGTTGAACAAATGTTGGTTAATAAATTTGGCGGTGCATTGGTTTTACCACATTTGTATGCATTGGGCGAAGGCGTTGACGATACAGATGAAATTGATAATTCGACCACAGAAATAATATCAAATACAGAACGCTGTGTTATTTTGTCACGGTTATTGGCGGCGGATGCATGTGTTGGAAATTTATCATCAGCGTTGCCACTGGCACGTGATTTGGTGCGTATGACAGATTATCTTGAAAACGAAGGAATTGATGCAACAACGATTGATTGGAATGCATTAGTTGATGAAAGTTATGCGGCACATTTTCAACGCAAGGCAAATTTGTTAAATATTTTAACCCGTATTTTACCCGCGTATTCATCGGGGCGTATAACAGCGGTAATGGCCAGAAATAATGGTATTCGTGAATGGATATCGCGATTAAATGATTTTGGTTTGGTGATTGTATGCTCGTCCACCGCCAGTGTACCTGCGACCGCTGATTTAATGCGTGCAGTGGTCGCAATTCCACATGGACGTCTAATTTTACCGGGGCATATTTCGGGAAATACAGAAGATTTTATGCAAGATACGAATCCGTATAATTCGGAGTATAAATTTTTATCATCTGTTGGTGTTGTACCGGAGCAGGTACAGGTAATAGATGTCGGTACATCCGCAGTTGATTTTTTAACGTATTCATTTGGAAATAATCCAAAGCGTCCAAATAATGGTGATGTGGTTGCACATTGTCATTTGATTGAATGTTCACGTGAATCAGAAGAAGCGATTGCCGTCGCGGAAATTTCAAAACGTGCGATCAAAGATGGTAAAAGTGTTTTGGTGATAACACCAGATGCGGCGGGAAACCAACGTATATCGGCCGCATTGGCAGAACAAAATATCGTTGCAGATTTTTCAGGTGGAATGTCTGGACTGGCCACACCAGCGGGGCGTGCAATATTGAATATTTTTGATAAATGGATTGATGATAATAATACAGATATATTCGATAAATTGTATTTGGAATCGAATAATAATCTGTTTGAAACGATTGTTAACATAGTATCAACGATGCGTGATAAATTATCGCCAGAATTTGATGTTGAAAATGATGTATCAATTCAAATTTGGCGTGCCATTCGTGACATGTCTGATTATATTAATCGGGCACAAATAAATTTGACATTGGCGGATGCACGTACATTTTTAGCAGATGCAATTGGTGGTGTTTGTGTACGTTCTGTGATGAATGTGGGGGCGTCAGTTGTTGTTTTGGGAACAATTGAATCGCGTATGCAAACGGCAGATGTTGTAATTTTAACCGGATTGAACGAAGGGATGTTCCCAGCACGTGGTTACGAGAATTCTTGGTTACCAATAAATTTGGCAACAAAAATAGGTTTGCCATCACCCGATCGCAAGGTTTCTTTGCAGGCACTAGATTTTATAAATTTATCGTGTAATCCACAGGTTTATTGGTTGCGCAGTTGTGTATCTGGTGGTGTTCAAACAACGCAGTCACGTTTTTTATCACGTGTAATTGTTCGTGGCGGAATGTTTGATAAAACGGCAGAAAAAGATATATTGGGGACGGTGCGTAATCGTGATAATGTGGCACAAAAATTATTGGATTATTCCGCACCAACGCCACCGGCTGATTGGTCGGATGTTTATGTAACAGAATTAGAATTATTGATACATAATCCATATGCGTTTTATGTGCGACATATATTGCGTTTAAAGCCAAAGGATGATTATTGGATTCAGCCCGATGGTCGAGATTTTGGAAATTTGGTTCATGATGTTATTGAACATGCCACCGATTTTTCGCCAAGTGTATTGGTTGCAGAAATGGATAAAAGGGCCCGTGATTTGTTGGGGGGGGACAGTATAGTTTTTCATTTTTGGCATAAACGTTTTGTAGAAATGGCCCCCGTTATATTTGAAGTATTTTCTGGGGATAAGGGGTATGCCGAAATTGAGGGGGCGGTTAATATTGCCAAACGGTGTGTTCGTGCCCGTGTAGACAGAATATGGGATGGTGTTGTTTTGGATATAAAAACCGGGGCCGCACCAAGTAAAACACAATTATTAAATGGAAATATGCCACAGTTGGGACTGGAGGCATATATGATGCGACATTGTGGAATTAAAATAAATTTAACATCACGTTCCGCAACACCGGTAATAAAAATTTTACAATTAAAAAACAAAGATGTGCGATTGATTGAATATGATGCGGTTACCACAGCCCAGATGATGCGTGCGGCGGTTGATAAAACAACCGAAATGATAAACGTGTATTCTGTGGGTGGGGCACCGTATGAATATCATGAAACTGGGAATGCAAAATATAAAATGTATGATGATTTTGCCAGAATATCAGATTAATACATCAAAATCGATAATGTATTGACAAAAGTTTTTTTGCTATAATAGCATTGGTGTATAACTCAAATTAAGGGGAAAATCAAGAATTCAAAAAAAGAAAGTTTTAAGGCAGGGGTTGATGCGGTTGAAGAACAAATGTTACCAATGATTAAGCAATTATTGGAGCGTGCCAAGCAAGTTGCGAAAGTGGTAGATAATCGTACCAGATTGGATGAATATAGGATGGATATGGGGAATGGAAAAAAGGATATCGCCCTTCGTTATTACACCGGGAGTAGTAAGTTTGGTTTGGATTTTAATGATGGAAAGGGGGTTATACCTATACCTTCGAAATATTCGGATTTAGTGCGGGGGTGGATTAACGAACGTATCAATATTTTAGATGGAGATAGAGAATCTGAACAAGTAAAAAAGAACATTGATCGTATATCTGTATATTTACAATCAATAAGGGAATAAGATAATTATCATACAATAAAAAACGCCGGCTTTCAGACGGCGTTTTTTACTAATTTATTTAATTTCCAACATTAAACCGCAATGATCTGTTGGTTTTGGGGCCAATCGTGGTTCGATATCAATTTCGCAATTTTTTATTAATTTCATTGCGGCGACATTGGCCAAAAAATAATCCAAACGCAATCCTTGTTTTTTACCAACCGTATCACCACCACGATACCCGTACCATGTATAATCAATATCTGTTGGGTGAATATTACGCCATACATCAGTCCACCCCGCATTCAACCATTTTTGCATTTCGTTGCGTGCAGCCGGTGCGGCAATTGCAATACCAACATAATTTGCAGGTTTCCATACATCATGATCGGTTAATGCAATATTAAAATCACCACCGATAATTACGGGTTCTTCGGATTCTGTATATTGGGATATGTATTGATTAAATGCCGTTAACCATTCCATTTTATATGAAAATTTTGGCGAATCAATTGTATCGCCATTTGGCATATATGTGTTTATTAATCGTAAACGACCATCTATTACACATTCTAAAAAACGTGCGTTTGCATCAGCATACCCAGGCATTCCCATAATTACATCTTCGATAGAATGTTTAGAAAACGTTGCAACACCATTCCAACTTTTTTGACCAAATACCTTTATGTTGTATCCGTATTCATCGAATAAATTGTGTGGAAATGCGGCGGTTTCCACCTTTAATTCCTGAACCATTATGGTGTCGTATTCAGATTTACGCAGAATTTCGATGAAGCTTTCTGCGTGTGCACGTATAGAATTTATATTTAATGTTAGTATTTTCATATTTGCAATCTTTGTTCTTAGGATTATAATAACGATTGTCTAATATAAAAACAATAAGGAAATTGTTAAAATGAATATGTATCAATTATTGGAAAAAGCGGTTGCAACATGGCCGGATAATTTGTTCTTGGTTCGTGAAGAAATTACTTTTTCGCAATTTTTAAATCTTGTAAAACGTCGTGCCGCATCGTTACATGCGATTGGCGTAAAACGTGGTGATGTTGTTGGGATATTATCACATAATATACCACAGATGCCCGTAACCATGTTTGCAATATGGTATTTGGGTGGAACGGTATTACTGTTGGATACCAATTTAACACCATTCGAATATGATAATATGACATCTACGACGGATTGTCATACAGTGTGTGCAGAAAAATCATTTTTTTATAAAACTGATAAATTTGCGTTTTTTGATATAACAACCGCGGATGGTGATATTAATTCTGAATTATCAGCAGCCCAATTGGAAACATTAGATGTTGCAACGTTATCATTCACATCGGGATCGACTGGAAAACCAAAGGTTGTTCCATTAACACATTTTAACCTGATTGAATGTTCAAATTCATTGGAAGAGATGAATACATACATTCATGCGGGGGATATTATGTACGGGTTCCTGCCAATGTATCATATATTTGGTTTCGCGGTGGAATTATTGGCGACATTACACTTTGGGGCGGGGGTATTATTACAACCAACTGTTAATCCAAAGGAAATAATGGCCGATTTTGTAAAATATCGTCCACAAATTATCCCGGCGGTTCCACGTTTATTTGAAGTTATACGTAATCGTATAATTGATCAAATTAAATCACAGCATAAATGGTGGTTGGCATCATTGGTGTTAAAGTATGGAAATACGTTGAATAAAATTGGTTTGGGATTTTTGGTCAAAAAAGTTCAAGATCCCGTTCGTGCAATATTTGGTGGACGCGTAACCGTTTTGATTGCAGGTGGTGCCGCCACCAAGCCAGAGGTTGAAACGTTTTATGAACGTTTGGGAATGCGTTTTATTCAGGGCTATGGTTTAACAGAAACCGTTGGACCAATCTGTATATCGAAACCCGTTAAAAAACGTTTCCCATTTGCGTTTGGTGCACCAACATTGAATAACGAATGTGAAATTCGTGATAAAAATGAAGAAGGTGTTGGTGTTCTGTGGTTACGTGGTCATCAGGTTTTTGGTGGTTATTTGAATAATCCAACCGCAAATGAAAGTGTTTTTGATGAACGTGGATTCTTTAATACGGGCGACATGGTTCGTATGGATAAAAATGGTGAATTACATTTTGCCGGGCGTAAAAAACAGGTTATTGTTTTGGATTCCGGAAAAAATGTTTATCCAGATGAATTAGAGGGATTATTTATCACAATCCCGGGGGTAAAAAATGTTGCGGTATTTGAACATGTTGTCAAAGATAAAACCGTTACGTATGGTGTTTTCAGTGTTGATGAAGATATGACAATTGAAAAATTATCTGCAGCGGTTGCAGCGGCAAATAAACGTGTTGCATCATATAAATGGGTAACCCATTTTGCAATGACAACCGAAGAATTGCCGATGACCAGTACACAAAAGATAAAACATCATGTGGTTCGTCAAAACCTAATTGATGGAAAATATCCAATACGTAAAGAATAAAAAATAACGGCAAACCTCAAGAAATTATTTCTCCATTAATTCAAGAACTTAAAAATAAATACAACGAGATAATCGCAAAATACCCAAGCGATAAATCTTACTATACAAAGTTATGCCGAATATTCGGATTCTGGAAGGAAACCATCAATTAGTTATTTACAATCCTTATTACTTTACCATTAAAGAAGTAAATTTCTGTGTTTATATTAAACAGCCAAACATTGTAGGTTCCAGAATTGTCTCGGATATTATATTTTCTTCTTGGATAACCCAAAGCTTCCTTTACCATATCTTGAGTCATATCCAATTCAACTCGTCTATTGACGATTGCGTTACCGAAAGCAGATCCGTATAAACCAATCATTTGAGCAATGCGTTTTTCTCT
>JAZUKY010000036.1:0-4348 GCA_045643525.1 Candidatus Enterousia sp.
TCATAAACTGTATAAATATAAAAATATGTTTTTATATTATCAGATAACCGTTCAAGATATATCTTATTACCATCTTTTTTTGTTTGGCCACGGCCAGCTATACAGTGATTTATCGCGAAAAATTTAGCATGTTTTTCATCAGATGTAACAAAAGCACCGGAAACAACATTATCTTGAACACTATTGAATTCTTCATGTGGTTGTAAATAATCACCATGAATTTCTACATTAGAACCGTGATAGTATTTACTTTGCATTAAATTTGCTGTCGCTTGATTAAATATATCTGCTTTATCCATAAGAGAACCTTTTTAGCAATAGTATCATATTTTTGGAATTAATCAAATTTTTCACCATCGGGTGAAATTGACCATTTATCTTTAAACTCTTTTACCTGTTTCATTAAATTGGAAAATTCTTGCCTATTTTCTGCTCGAATAGCGCAATATGTCTCCCACCAAAAGATACACCGCACTTAAAAAGTGCGGTTTTTGTTTGGGGTTATTGCCATTTGGGCTGTTCGACAATAGTATTTTGTAAAAGATGTAAAAATTACATGTTGCCGAATTCTAATGTTTATGATATAATATGGTTATGGTTAAAGGAGAGATTATGAAAAAATATATGCTTGTTAGTTTGTTGGCGATTGCATCAGTAAATGCTTTTGCTGAAGAGTTTACAACACATCCAGAAGGTGATGCCGATTTTATTACTTTTATTAATCAACAACAACTGAACTGGGATGAGAATGCGGTTGTTATTAGTGAAGGAGCACGTGGAGATTTTTTAAACTATATTGATGAAACACCAGAAATTTTGCAGATTTATAACAATAAAGAAAAAACTGCAATGTTTTTATCTGTTGAGAACCCTGCACAATATATCAAACCAGGTAAATGTTTGGTCAATACCATAGGTTTTGATGTGTTGAAAGAAATGGCAGGGGATAATGAAGTTTCTAATTGTTCGTGGCGTTTGTTTTGTGGTACAGAAATGAATTATGATGGGTTTTATGCTGTAGAATTATGTGGGGATATGGTGTCAGATTGAATGTTAACAATTTAACCATTTTTCTTTGAACATTTAATATTGTGTAAAAGTTCAGAAATTTGTTGTTTGTTTTCTGCTTGAATAGCGCAATATGTCTCCCACCAAAAAATAAAGCCACCCCCGTTTGGGGGTGTTTTATAATTATTCTGAATTTATTTATTTCGTACTTTGTTTAATATTGCGCATATTAGCCAGGATAATAGAAAAAATAATCCGGGTATCATTATCCATGATATTGTTTCGCGTAATTTATGATGGAATATATCGCGGGCAATTGTGTATTCCAAGTATTCACGTTTTGTGCCATGAAATTTTATGTATTTGGGTTCTATGTTTTTTATTCCGTGGGTATTAAATTGGATGCTGAGATATCCGTATTGGTTTATTGAATCGCGAATTACTTGGCCACTGGGTGGGGTTGTGTATATCGGAATTCCGGCGAATTCATCGTGTGAATAGTAATGAACATGTCCACAAATCATCAGGTCTATTTTATAATTTTTTACAATGTTATATAATTTTTGTGATGATGTTTTATCCAATGCGTGGTTAGAAATTTTTTCTGGTTTTATATCGTATGGTGGAACATGTGTGTATATTACACAATGTTTAAATAATGGTCTGATTTTTTTTAATGTATTATTCAGCCAATCCAGTTGTTTGTCATCAACTGTTTCAAAAGATGTATCCAGGGCGATGAATAAAGTATTGCTGTATCCAAACCAATAATATCCAGGCCCCGTAACAGATTGATATGGTAATATGTCGCGGATGTCATTTTTTGTAATGTCGTGGTTGCCTGGGGTTCCGTATAAAGGAATACCTTTTAATTTTGGATGAATTTCATATAATAACCATTGTAGGCCTGTATTCGTTTTATGTGTTAAAAAATCGCCCAGGTGTAAAATAAAGTCGTATTTGGGTTCTGTTGCAACAATTTTTTCCAATATTGTTTCTAACACAATATCGTCTGCGCCGGTATCAGATACAACAGCCACAGAAAAATTGTCTGAGTTTGGATTTAGAAATTCAGATGCAGGTGGATAAAAATATCGTGTGGAATTAAAACTTTTATCGCCAAAATAAATGTGTGCGCATAACAAAAACAATGATGTAATTAAACAAATCAAAAAACATATAAAAAATATACGGGATATTTTTTTTAACATTTTTTATTCGTTTAATTCAACAGAATCTATTAATGTTTTGTTGATTGATTCCATTTTTACAGGTTGATATTCGGAATCAATAATTGCATCTGATTCAGGAGTTTTTATGACAGTAATTTCACTCGGTTGGTTTTGTTTTTCGGGTTCTGTCATATTCACACCGTATGTTGTAGATTTGTATTTGCGTTGATACCGTTCTGGAATTTTTATGAAATCGTTTGGATTTATTCCACGTGTTTGCAAAGATATTTCTGGGGCCGGAGAAATGTGTCTTTGTTCAATATTATAAATTGGTGTGATGAAATTTTCTGGTGCAGGTTTTACAACCACAGGTGTGCCAGAACCGTTCGCCATCAGTATGCGCAGACCACGTTCATTATCGCCATTTGGCTTTAATCTGATTATTCCGGATATGCCGGCATAACCACTGGGGTCCAATAGGTATGCAGCTGGATTTTTATTTGAAAATACAGTGCCCATCGCGATTGTTGCGGCATCATATCCAAATGTTGCAAGACGTGATGGAATTGCATCGTATGTTTGTTGATATAAATTTATAAATGTTTGATTTTGTTCGGGCAGGGCGGCGTATTTTGTTCCCATCATTGTGTAATCAGATGCGATGTCTGTACCGTCCAGCATTGCAGTGCCATAGAATTTTACAGTTTTGGAATCTGCACCATAATAACGCAAGAACGAACCCAATGTTTTTGTGTCGTCTGATGAGCCCAAGAATAACACCCCAGAATACGGTAGTGTGCCCAGTGTGTCAGATTTAGAAATTTTATCCAGTTGATAATACAGGTTTGATTTTTCAATGCCTGATAAAGTTTCATTGGTCAATATGTCGGACAAAATTGTCTTGGCACGTTTGTTTGCAGATGTGCGCGCGTTTGACATAGAAGCCATTTCTGCGATATTTTTCAAATTTTCATTATCGTGTTCGTTGTAATAGAAAATGCCAGAAACATCAGGTCCATAAATTTCAGCCGCGCGTTTTGCAGTCCCAGCCATAATTTTTCCAGAATCATTATTTGGCGCCATGATGATAAAGTTTTTAACACCGTCATAGAACATTTCGCGAACAATTAATTCTACACTGTTTGTTGGCATTAGTGCCATTGTCATAACGCCGTCGCCAACCGCAGATGCGTCAGATGTAAATGATATGGCCGGCATATATTCGGGTTTTGTTGTGCGCAAATTTTGGGCATTATTTGAAAATAATGGGCCAATAATTATGTCGGGGGTTGTTGCCAATGCGGTGTTTATTACGTTTGTTGGATTTGTTGCAGTATCATAAAAATCTACATTTAACTGATTCAAAGAATGTTGTAATAATGCCAATTCCATACCGTTTCTGATTTCGCGTCCAGCCGCCGCATTTGCGCCAGACATTGGTAATAATACCGCAATATTATGGCGAGAGTCCGCAGAGTCAAATGTTGAGTAATATGAGCCATATTGCATTTGAATAGGTGTTCCAGTTGGAACATTTGTGTATTCAGCGTTCCAATCGTGTGTGGCAACGTCGGTGCCGGCACAACCAGCCAGAATTAAAACGGATATAAATAATGTAAAAAATCTATTCATTGAAATGACCTATTTTATATTGTATCATTTTAACATAAAAGGATTAGAAATGCAATCGGGACTGTATATTGTTGGAACGCCAATTGGGAATTTATCTGATATGTCGCCACGGGCGATTGAAGTTTTGTGTGAATGTGATTTGGTTGCCGCCGAAGATACTCGGGTTTTTGCAAAGTTGGCGGCGCATTTTGATATTAAAACAAAATGTGTTTCTCATCATGAAGATAATGAAATAAAAGTCATAGATTCTTTGATTGAAAAGGCGAGAAATGGTGCGGCGATTGCGGTCGTGACCGATGCAGGTATGCCGTGTGTTAGCGACCCTGGGTTTCGGTTGGTACGTGCGGCGCGTGCGGAAAAAATACCTGTGTATGTTGTGCCGGGGCCGACGGCGTGTGTTTCTGCGCTGGTATTGTCTGGATTTCCGACAGACAG
Organism: Candidatus Enterousia sp.; assembly: GCA_045643525.1. GTDB lineage: Bacteria > Pseudomonadota > Alphaproteobacteria > Rs-D84 > Rs-D84 > Enterousia. The sequence goes on from JAZUKY010000036.1 coordinate 4,248, forward strand.
ATTTACTTTTTGTGGTTTTTTTGATGAAAAGAAACTGCATGATGATAATAAAATTCGACATACTATTATTTATTATGAAAGTCCAAATCGTATTATGTCGA
>JAZUKY010000037.1:0-11293 GCA_045643525.1 Candidatus Enterousia sp.
TATCTGTACTGGGGTCAATATGTTGTGTTTTATCATCAATAATCATAAATTTATCATCATCTGATAAATGTGCCATAAATTCGTTTCCACCACCAAATACCAAACAATCACGCCGACGCATAACACGGGTCAAATAATGCATGACATCACGTGCCACCGGAATAGCCATTCCATTATCTATATCATCCCCCAAAAATATACGTGGAATATTTTTCATATTTTTTTATTTCCTGATTTATCATTATAACTTTTTCTGCTATAATGGTAACATAATGGCAGAAAAGTTCAAGATTTTATCCGTGGGTGGTTCTGGCAAAGGATTGAATATTTTCAAATCCACTGCGTATAAAGAACACGAAAAAAAACCAATGGCATCAATGTTTTGGTCTATACGTTGGACCATTTATATATGGCTGGCATGTGCATTGGCATTTGGATTATCCTTTATGTTTGAACATATTTGGCGTTATGGATGGTCACCGGCCACCGCCCATTGGATACAAATTTATTTACAGCACATGTTTTCTACATTTGGTATGTCTGTTATTGCCGAAATTCCGGATTGGTTTATTCGTTCCATTTTACGAACAGATTTAATGTGTATCGTCCCATTATTACCAATAATCGCATTCTATATGTTGACGGATGCGACAATAACCAAAGAATTTAATCCACACGGGAATGATAAATTTGCTGAAAAATCATCGAACAAGGCAACCAAAGGAGACATTGAACAAATGGGATTGTTTAAGGGTTTTATGATGGTTTTGGGGTATTTTAAGGGAAAACCGTTAAAAATGTCTGAAACGTTATCTACGCTGTGTTTAGCCCCTCCGGGAACTGGTAAAACAGCTGGTGTGGTAATTCCAACAATTTTGGAATGTGACGGAACATCCATGATTATTAATGATCCCAAACCGGAATTAAAGCAAGCAACATCTGCATATCGTGCAACTGTTGGACCGGTGTTTATTATGAATTGGGCCGGCCAAGATGAACCGGAAAAGGGGATTTATTATCCATCATGGAATCCGTTATCACCAGAACATGTTCCATTTGCCCTGGAACAACGTGATTTGTACGTTGATTCTATGTGTAAAATTTTGATTCATGATGGTGGTGAAGACCCACACTGGGCGAATACAGCACGTGCGGGTTTAAGTGGTTTGGTACATTTCATAGTATCAAAAATTGAACGTGCACGTGCAGATGATTATTTTTATGCCAGAATTGAATCCGGTACATTTGACGCCGAAGATGCAGCCGTATTAATGGAATATTATCAACAAATGGCCTTTTCTGGCAACAGCAACGCATACGCCGCAATGTCTATGTTGAAAAATGGCGAATTAAACACAACAAATTATTTGCATATTGGAACATGGGCAAACATACCACAACAATGGTTGGGCAAAGAGGCATCATTGTCATTAATTGCAGATTGGTTAACCGAAAATCAATTACGAATTGCCGCCGAATTGGACGAACGTCGGCGCCAGAATGATCCATCTGTTATGATGGCCGACCCGATGAAAGACGTATTAGATGATACCGTTAATGAGGCACGTTTATACCATTATTCACACCGTGCAGTTCAGGAATTGGCCCAATTGGCAAATACACCAGATAAAGAACGTGGTTCTATAATTTCAACCATGATGGAAGGATTGGCTATATTTAAAAATTCTGCTGTACGTAATCGCACCAGTCACTCTGATTTCCATTTTGCTGATTTACGTGGTGTGGTTGATCCACGTGATGGTAAAGTAAAACCTGTAACGGTATATTTATCAATAAATATGGTTGATGCCCAGGCATTAAATCCCATTACAGCAATTTTTATTGAATTAATGTCTAATTTCTTGTTGGCAAATGCACCAGAACAAATTGGTTCAACCGGTGAAAAAATGGGACCATACCCTGTGTTATTTGTATTAGATGAAATGCCTAAAATGCAAAAATTAGACGCCGTTATTCAGGGGCCTGATTTGGGACGCGGACAAAAAATTTCATATTTAATCATTGGTCAGGACATTCACCAAATCCAAGAAAAATATGGTGCAGATGCAGCCTCAACAATTATATCAACAACCGCAGCAAAAATCGTATTACGTCAAAATGATCCAACAACAGCCAAGACATTTAGTGATATGATGGGCTATAAAATGAAAATAACAACTGTAAAGGGCGCAGACGGCAAAGATAAAGACGAGACAAAAGAAGAATTGTTATATACCCCAATGGATATTATGAAATTAGCAAAAGGTAAACAGATTGTCATTTTTCAAGGATACTATAATCGCCCGATCGAAGCAGATCAAGAATTGCATTTCTTGGGTAAAAATGATGTTCAAAAGAAATTGGCTGCTAAGATTGCAATGGGAGAATCAGCCCCAATGCCAGAATTTTTGATTCCATCACATCATGCTGCACTTGGGTATGCAGGCTCACCCAAATATTATAATCCCGTAACCCAAGAAACAAAAATATTAGATGTTGTTACACAGTAAATATGTGGCAATAAAAATACAGCCAGATGGCGGGATTTTTTTACAACTGTGCACGTATTTCTTGTACCTCGTAACACTCAACTCGATCGCCCTCTTTCAAGTCATTATACTTGTCAAACGACATACCGAATTCAACCCCGGCCCCCGATACTTCTTTAACCTCGTTCTTTTCACGACGCAATTCACCGATTTTGCCATCATATATAACAACATTGTCACGTAATAAACGTACCAATGCATCTTTTTTAACAACACCTTCTGATATACGACAACCGGCAACACGTGTTCCCTTACCAACAGTAAATAACGCAATAACATCTGCATAACCAATAAAGTTTTCTTTGCGTTCTGGTGCCAATTTTCCAGATAAAATTTCTTTAATTTCATCTGTAATACGGTATACCACACTGTGATATCTAATATCAACTCCACCGGCCCGTGCCATATCACGAACCGCAGAATCTGCACGAACATTAAACGCAATTATAACCGCACCTGATGCTGTTGCCAAACGAATATCACCCTCTGTAATTTGTCCAACACCAGATGACAATATTTCGACCGCTGCTTTGTCTGTTTTTATATCGCGTAACATATCATTAATAGCCTCAACACTGCCCTGAACATCCGCACGTAATATAATTGGTAATGTTAATTTTTTCGTTTCATCACGTTTTGCGAACAATTCTTCTAATGTTGAACGTTTAACTGCATTTGCACGATCTTTGACCTTTTGTGCACGATATGCTGCGACCTCTCGGGTCTGGGCATCCGTTTCCATGACACGTAAATCATCCCCTGCATTTGGAACAGAATCCAAACCTAACACGACAACCGGTTGTCCGGGTTTAACAGATTTTATACGTTCACCAGTTGAACTTATTAACCCACGAACACGGCCAAACGTTTCACCAACAACAAAAACATCACCTATCTTCAATGTCCCTTGACGCATCAATATTGTTGCAACCGCACCTAGGCCCTTTTCCATTTTTGCTTCGACAACATATGCAACGGCTGGCATTTCTGGATCTGCTTTTAAATCCATCATTTCTGCCTGCAATAAAATGGCATCTTCCAATTTATCCAAACCAATTTTTTTAGTTGCAGATATTTCAACACACTGAACATCACCACCAAAATCTTCGACCTGCACCTCTTGTTGCAACAAATCCATTTTAACTTTTTCCGGATTTGCCTCTGGTAAATCAATTTTATTGATCGCAACAATAAATGGAACTTTGGCTGCGCGAATATGATTAATCGCTTCGATTGTTTGTGGCATAATTGAATCATTTGCTGCAACAACCAATACAACAATATCCGCCATCTGTGCACCACGTGCACGCATCGCAGTAAATGTTTCATGTCCCGGGGTATCCAAAAATGTTATTATCGAACCAGATTTCGTTTTTACCTCATATGCCGATACATGTTGGGTAATACCACCCGCTTCACCAGCAGCTACATTTGCATTACGAAATGCATCCAATAATGATGTTTTACCATGATCAACATGTCCTACAACCGTTACAACTGGGGCACGTGGTTGCAATTTTTCGGGATCGGGTTCACGTTCCAATTGATCCGCATATGGTTTTGCATCAACACGCTTAACCGTTGCCCCAAATTCTGTTGCAATTAATTCTGCAGTATCTGCATCAATCGATTGATTCTGAGATGCCATCATCCCCATTTCCATCAATTTTTTGATAACATTACCAACCTTTTCTGCCATGGCGGCCGCCAAATCTTTGACCGTAATTGTGTCGCCTAATGTAACAATATGTTCAACCTTTTGTGGTGCCGAAAATACTGCACGTGCTTTTTCACGAAAACGTTTTAATGATGCTTCAGATCTGCGACGATTTGCACCACGAATTCCGATTTCATCATCATCTTCATCTATTACGATATCGTGCAAAGAAATTTTGCCAGATTTTTTAAAATCTTTCTTTGACGTATTATGACGATTACCAAAACCACGCCCCGAATTATCGTCATCAATACCACGGCCATTATTATTTGAACGTTGTGATGTATATTGTTGATTATTCACAGATTTTTTAACATTTGGTACGTCAACTGGTGTTTCAACTACAGTTGTTTCATTTACCGCATTTTCACGTGCAGCCAATTGTTCTTTAACCTGTTCATATTCCCGTGTTTCACGTGCAATTTCTGCTTCACGTGCAGCACGTGCGGCTTCTTCTTCTGCTTCACGTTGTTTTCTTTCTTCCTCACGTGCACGTGCAGCTTTTAAAACTGCACGTAATTTTTCATCTGTTGCATTGTGTTGCTGTTGCGGTGCCTTTGGTTCATCCCGTAATTCACGGGTTCCAGGTGCCACAACACGGCGGCGACGTTCAACAAAAACCGCATCGCCCTTTTTACTTTGCACCGCATCAATTGTTACAGATTTTCCAAGTGTCAATGTTGCCATTTTTTCACCTTTGTTTTTTTAATTTTCACCCTGGGTTATACCATATGCTAATTCACGGGCTTTCATAACAATACGCCCTGCTAAACGTGCTGATACAGTATCTTCAGCCAATATTTCAACCAATTCATCAGATGCTAAATCGGCCAAATCAGACAATGATTTAACGCCGTTTTCACCCAATTTCATAATCATTGGACGTTTGATAAAATCAAATTTTAACAAATCATCTTGCATTCCTAATTTATGCCCTTGGTCAATATAATCTTGTTCCACCTTTTCTAAATATGATTTTGCACGTGTTTGCAATTCTGCCGCCAATTCTGAATTAAACCCTTCGATTGATTCCAATTCAGTTGTTTCAACAAATGCCACCTCTTCAATTGTACGGAAACCCTCCGTTATCAATAAATGTGCAATCATTTCATCAACATCTAAACCTTTGACGAATAATTCTGTTTTTTCTTTGAATTCTTTGGCACGACGTTCTTGTTCTGTTTGTTCATTCATAACATCAATATTCCATCCTGTTAATTGTGTTGCCAAACGAACATTTTGCCCACGACGTCCAATCGCCAATGATTGTTGATCATCATTAACAACAACATCTGCACGGTGTGCATCTTCATCAACAATAATTTTTGCTACCTTTGCCGGTTGCATTGCATTAACAATAAATACCGCTGGATCTTCTGAATACAAAATAACATCAATTTTTTCACCATGGCATTCGTTAATAACCGGTTGAATACGTGTTCCCTTGATACCAACAGTCATACCAACCGCATCAATTGACGGGTCCTGTGTTTCAACGGCAATTTTTGCATGCGAACCGGGGGCACGTGAAACTGATTTTATTTTAATAACCCCCTCATAAATTTCTGGAACTTCTTGCATAAACAGTTTTTCCATAAACATCGGGTGTGTACGTGTTAAAAATATTTGTGGTCCAGAATTACTACGTGCAACATCCATAATTAATGCACGAACACGATCACCAACCGCCAAACGTTCACCTGGAATTAATTCATTACCACGAATATAACCCTCAGCCTTTCCATTTATATCTACGAACACATTACCAAATTCAATGCGTTTAACAACACCAGATACAATATCACCGATATTGTCTTTGAATTCTTCATATTGACGCCCTTTTTCTGCATCACGTACACGTGCGGTCATGATTTGTTTTGCCGTTTGGAACGCCATACGACCAAATTCTGGTTCTGGCAACACATCTTCTACAACATCGCCAACCTGTGGATTTTTAGAATATTTTTTCGCCTGTTCCACAGTTAACATTGTATTTGCATCATATTCATCACCAACAGATTCCGGAGATTTAATAACATCAAACAAACGTTTTACATAAATCGCACCATTTTTACGATCAATTTGTGCGGTAATATTAAATTCTTCGCCATATTTATGTTTTGCGATTTTAGCAATAGCTGCCTCTAAAGATTCTATAACAATTTCACGATCAATAACCTTTTCTTGGGCCAAAGAATCAATTGCCAACAATAAATCTTGGCGTGGCATTGAAACAAAAGACATCTTCTTTCTCCTTAATTTTTTGTTTTCGCTTTTGTTTTTTTATTTATAAAGGCGGGGTTTTTTCAACCCCGCCCTTAAAAAACTTTTTAAGAACGTTATAAATTGTAACATTGAATTATCAAAATGCAAGTAAAAACCATATTATTAATTTGACGATGAGGCTTTTGGGTTTTATACTGCATAATTATGAAAATACTAGATAAATACTTTTCACGCCAATTGGTGGCTATATTCGTTATGCTGTTATTAATTTTAACAGGACTGGCGTGGATGGTTCAAATCATGTCTATGATGAAATTTTTATTAAATTACGGTATCGCGTTGGGTAATTTTTTAGAATTAACTGTTTTAATGATCCCATTTATAATATCCATTATCATTCCATTTGTATGTTTTATATCTGTTATATTCGTATACAACAAAATGATTTCGGATAACGAAGTAACTGTAATGATGGCATCTGGATTATCACCACATCAAATCGCCCGCCCTGCATTGCGGTTGGCTGGATTATTGACGTTTGTGCATATATTATTAAATTTATGGATTGTTCCTGCATCACAATCATATTTCTATACAACACAATGGAATTTACGATATGGTTTGGCACATATGAAATTGCAGGAATCCGCATTTACACAATTATCAAACGGATTGGTCGTATATGTAGATAAGGTTTCTGGACACGATTTATCCCAAGTTATGCTGTCCGATACACGCGATAAAAAAGCACCTATTGTCATATTTGCTGAACAGGGTAAATTGGTTTCCACACCCCGCGGTTTATCGATTATTATGCAAAACGGATCATTACAATCAAACGGTACAACTATGACCACCGGAACATTTGATACATTTGATATGGATTTAAATATGGCCGACCAAGGGGGCGACACGGGCTTTAAAGTACGTCGTATATCAACACTAAGCCTGATTAAATCTGTTTTAAATGCAAAAAATACAAAGCAACAACGTATGATTTTGTCTGAATTATGTAACCGGTTTTTAAATCCATTTATGAATTTAATATTGGCTATGGTCTGTACGTTAATATTATTGAGAACATCGTTGTTACGACGACGTGCCAGTTTAGCTCCGGCGATGGCTGTAATTGCAATGGCTGCAATAATGTCTTTGTTTATGTCTGCGACAAATATGATTAACAGTTTAACCGATTTATTCTTAGTAACTGTTGCAGTATTTGCAACATTGGGATTAATTACATTTGCATTGTATAAAAAATGAAAAAGATAATACCATTTTTTGCTGCGTTAATTTCATCGGGTACTGCATATGCAATATCTGTTGATACTAATACCCCAAAAACGATAACTGCGAATAAAATAGAATACAATATAAAATCTGAAACGATGAAAACATCTGGTAAAACAGAAATTGTTAATCAGACGGGGCAACGAATAACATTAAATGATTCATATGTTTCACGAAACGGTAAAATTGATGGCCAAGAAATAAAGATATGGCTGGGAAATCATGTATATGTAGAATCTGAAAACGTTACATATGAATTACCGAAAACAGTTGCAATTGATGCAATGTTTACTGCATGCGATGGATGTGATTCATATAGCAATGCATGGGAAATATCTGCAGATAAAATTGTTCATAACAACGATACCAAAATGATTCGTTTTTATAATTCTGTGTTATGGTTATATGATATCCCCGTGTTATGGTTCCCTATTTTTGAAATGCCAGACCCCAGTGTTAAACACAAATCTGGTATTTTAATCCCCGATTTAAAATCAACAAATAAAATGGGAACTCAAATAAATTTACCGATATATATGGCATTTTCTGATACACATGATGCAACATTAACGTTGTCTTATTTAACCAAAGAAAACCCATTATTTCAAATAGAACATCGTTTAAATGGTATTCATTCTGAATACCGAACCAAAGGTGCATTTACCCGCAATCGGGCTGGTGAAAATCGTTGGTATATTTTCAACAATGATATTATTGAATTGGGTGAATATGCACGTGCATCAATATATTTGGAACGAACCTCAGATAAAACATTTATGCAAAAATATGGTTTTTATGGGGACCAACCTTTCTTAGATTCTGGGGCAAAATTAGAATTGTTTAGTCAATCCGGATATATCGTAACGGACACCCATATATTCCAAGAAATGCGTTCCATTTCAAAATACAGCAAAAATACAACCATCCCCAGCGGGGATATTTTACCCAACATACGTGGGGTATATCAAACCGCCCCTATTTACAAAGAAACTTATGCATTATTTAATACCGATGTATTGGGAATATCAAAAGATGGAACATCTTCACAACGTGTGATTGGTGATACCCGCATAATATCACCTTGGACATTACCGTTTGGGAATCGTGTAACTGCCAGTATTTCTGCCAGATACGATTTATACAACTTTGAACACACCGATATGATTGATGGCGAATCTTTTTCGGGTTTAAAAAATCGTTTCTTACCCAGTGGATATTTAGAATGGGGCCTGCCATTAATGCGTCCATCTGACACATGGACCCAGGTCATTGAACCGCGGGCACGTATAACTATGATGCGTCATATTAATGATGATCAATTTGCCATAAATAGCGATTCTGCAGGTGCGTTATTATCAGATGCCACCCTGTTTTCAAACAAACGTTTTTCTGGGTTGGATTTATGGGAAAATGGTACATATGCAGATTACGGAATGCGATATGCTGCATTTAATCAAATTGGGCAAATGTTTGAATTGTTTTTTGGTCAGACCTATGATTTTCAAAATCGTGAAACAATTGATCCTAACAGCGGTTTTCACAATGGTGCTTCGGATTATGTTGGACGTATTTCATTTAATAACACAAAATGGTTTGATATCAACAGTCGTTTTCGTTTGGCCCAAGAAAATTTATCTTTAAATCATATTGAAACGTCTGCAACCATTGGTAATTCAAAGAATTATATTGATGTTGGACATATTTGGTCACAACAATTTATTGATGCGTATACAACTGGTGATAATATAAACGAATTAACTGCAGGTATGGGTGTGCAATTATCAGAACGTTGGGCCGTACGTTTTAATTCAATTTATAATTTAACTTATGAGCGTTTTCAACGTCATTCTGGTGGTTTATTTTATACACATCCATGTTATTATATTGCACTGGAATACCATCGTGATAACGCCATCAAAGAAGATTATGTTGGTACAACATCCTATCAATTCAGATTTGGTATGACAATTGATGGTAAAAAATATTAATAAACGGAAAGCAAGGGAAGCAATCATATGAAAAAATATTATATAACGACAATTATATTTTGTTTGTTTGCCATGCCATTATATGCTGCACGTATTGTTGCAAATGTAAATGGTGAACCAATTTCTGATACAGATATCACCGCACGAACACAATTAATGGCCCGCCAAGGACATACATCTGTGGATAATCGCCGGGTTGCGTTACAAAACATTATTGATGATAATATCAAAATAGAATACGCTTCTAATTTTAATGCGGTACCCGATTCTAAAACAGTGGATGCAGAATTAAAAAAAATGAATCTGGGGGAATTATCTACATCACAACAGGCAATGGCAAAACGTGCCCTGCGTGCTGAAATGGCATGGCAAATCGTTGTTGCACGCACAATTATGCCAACGATAAAAATTTCTGACGAACAAATTGCATCAGAAACCGCAGATTTGGCTCGTACACACGGTTTACCAGTGAAAATGACAATAATCAGATTAATTGATATTCCATCTGATATTGCGGCACAATTAACAAAACCGTCCAGTTGTGATAACGCTATGGAAATTGCGGAACATTTTGGTGGTGCCCCACAAAAATTTACTGCCGCACAATACGAATTATCCGAAGATATTAGAAATCGTGTTGTATCTTTACCAAAATTAACATGGTCACCAGTTGTTGATCACAGCGTATTGTTGGTATGTGATATCAAAAAAATGTCAGAATATAAAAATCTGGATAAAACAATTAAACAAAATGCGACCTTTAAACAGGCTATGTTTACCGCAGATCAACAATTAAAACAATTGCGACGCAAAGCGGTTATCATTATAAACGACGACAGATATAAACTATGAAACCTATATTATTCAACATGACGCCATCCCAATTGGAAACATTTATTACCAATATGGGACAACCAAAATTTCGTGCAAAACAGATTTCAGAATGGTTAATGCGTGGTGCACCAAATTTTTCGGTGATGAAAAATTTACCCGATACATTACGTTGTGACTTAGATAAATGTGCCCAAACATTACCGGTAAAAATTGTAAAAAAATTGGAATCACGTGATGGTGAAACCACCAAATTTTTATTAGAATTAAATGATTTGGAACAAATCGAATGCGTTTTGATGCGTACTTCTTATGGTAACAGTGTATGTGTCAGTTCACAGGCCGGCTGTGCCATGGGATGCAAATTCTGTGCATCAACACTATTGGGCTTAAAACGCAATTTAACAACTAATGAGATTTTTTCACAAATATTAGTGGCCCAATGGGAATTAAGAACGGATAAATTTAATAACAAACCAATCAGACCAAACGGTGATGCAAACAACGGCGATGTATCCCATATTGTTGTAATGGGAACTGGTGAACCGTTACAAAATACAGAAAATGTTATCGGATTTATTGAACGTGCAAACCATGATATGGGGATTGGATGGCGTCATATAACTGTTTCAACATGTGGTATTGTTCCAGGTATACACGATTTAATTAAATGGGGGCGTCCAATAAATTTA
>JAZUKY010000038.1:0-8409 GCA_045643525.1 Candidatus Enterousia sp.
TGTATGTTGTAATTTTTGTGCTTTGGTTTTTAGTTTTTTCGGAATACGGATCGTAAAAATATTTGATTTTTACCACGAATAGTATGCTTTATTCGTTGTAAAAAGTGTAAATTGTTATATAAAAAATCCCACAAATATAAATTTTGTGGGATTTTTACCTACATTGTGAAATCTTCGCCCAGGTAAACCTTTTTCACCATTGGGTCGGTAATAATTTCGTTTGTTGTTCCATGTTTTAAAATCATACCGTCATGCAAAACATAACTGCGGTCGGTAATGCCCAATGTTTCACGAACATTATGGTCGGTAATAATAACCCCCAAACCACGATTTTTTAATTGTGATACCAAACCACGTATTTCATTTACCGCAATCGGGTCAATGCCGGCAAATGGTTCGTCCAATAATATAAATTTTGGGTCGTTGGCCAATGCACGTGCAATTTCAACACGTCTGCGTTCACCACCAGATAATGCGGTTGCCGGACTGCGACGTAATCGGGATATTGAAAATTCGTCCAATAATGCATCCAATTTTGCCTGGCGACGGCGTTTGCTGGGTTCTACGACCTCTAAAATTGCCATAATGTTTTGTTCAACGGTTAAACCACGAAAAACACTGTTTTCCTGGGGCAAGTAACCAATATGTAATTTCGCACGTTGATAAAACGGCAGGCGGGTTATATCCTGGGAATTTAAGAATATTTGACCACCAGATGCGGGAATTTGTCCGGTAATGCAATAAAATGCCGTTGTTTTACCGGCACCATTTGGGCCCAACAGGCCAACCGATTCCCCCTGGCGGGCAACCATCGATATGTCACGGATGACCGTGCGGTTGCCGTATGATTTTGACAAATGTTCAACACGTAATACAGATTGTTTCATAGCCTTATCACCATTTCATTTGTTCTGATTTTGTCGCCGGTGTCGGAATCAATGCGAACGTCCCCAATCAGAGTAATTGTTTTTTCCGAAATATTATATTTTCCGTTATTTGCCCGAACATGGTTGGTTACATTTTTATCATCCTGTTTTTGGACGATAGTGCCAGATATTTTATTCATTAAAATTTCGTTTTGATTACCGTATTTCATATTACCCGATGATACAGATAAATTAAACGGATTGCCGTCTTTGTCCGTGCCGGCAAATTTTGCATTTGTCATTTTAAATTGATTTTCCACAATGTCGTCCAAATTAATTGCAGAAATTGGTGTCCATAATAATTGACGGGTAAATATTGATGCCGCAACCAATGTTGTAACCAATACCAAAACCCAACCGGTAAAGAAAAATTGCCACAGGCGTTGTAAACGCCGATATTTTGAAAATATGATAAAATTTCTATTGTATACAGCCATATCACGCAACAGTGTAGTGTATATATACAAAAAAAGCAATTTTTATATTTATACATTGGCTTTTTTATGATATAATTTAACCCGAGAGATGAAAAAAATAGCATACTTTTTTGGTTGTGTTTGTGCATGTACGGTAATTACACCGGCATTTTCTGCGGTCGCAATAAAAAAGGCGGCACCGGTTGCCACCAGTAAATCGGCGGGTGTTTCATCCGCAATGGGAACCGTGTCAACGGTGTTAGATTTGGTTGGAACAATCAAAGATGCCAGACAAAGACAGCAGGAAATATCGGCCGAATGTTACCCAACCAGCCAAGAATTAAATTTTGTTAATAATATGGTAAAGGAATGGGCCAAAAGTGGTGCAAAAGGTCGCAAAGAAGTATTTGCCGCATTAAATGTGGAACCATGTTCAACGGTTGGTGAATATGCGGAACGTATTAAATACCAGACGGACAGCCGGGACAGTATTTGTTTTGATACGTTTAATGAACCGGGTGAGGTGTGGCATGGATATCCACATGCCGATGCCGTGCAATTTTGTTCAGATGGTTCATCTTCGTGCAGTAATAAAAAATATCAATCAAATATATATGATATTTTCAGACAAATTGATTTTGGCCCCAGTGATTATTCCGCGGATGAGATATCAATGGCCAATAAATTATTAACAAAAAATGATTCCTGTTCGCCGGTAAAGGTAAAGGCGGCGGTGGCCAAATTATGGTCGGATGTAACCCAAAACAGTTTTAATCAAATTAGTGCAGGTTCAAAGACCAACACCAGTAATATGGAAGTTATATTAAAAGGTGTTCAGACATTTGGTGGTGGTTCGGTTGCCGATACGGTTGGTGTGGGTGCGTCAATATTGACCAATTTTATGCAATAAGTTGTTTTTTATAATATTTTGTTTAATATTTTAATTGGTATGAAACAATTAACGGATGCAGATATTGAAAATATGGCATGTGGTGATTTTGTCCCAGATGTTGCCGATGCTCGTCGCAGTGTACGTATTCACCTGCGGTTGTCACAACGTATTGTTGAACCTGAAACAATACCAGAAAATGTTGTTTTGGATTTACACCATCGGACCGAAGAACAATCGTGGCATGCGATAATGCAAATTGCAACATCCGGTGTTCGACGGGCAACCATTATCACAGGGGCCAGTGGTATTTTAAAAATAAAATTTCAACAATGGGCACGTGAAAGTGTATTAAGCACATATATTCAAACGGTTACACCAATCAATAATGGCAGTTTTGCGGTTATGTTTATAAAACGAACTAAAAATCCATTTTGATATTTGCGTATATTGTGTTGTCTGTATAATCACGTCGGTAATCAAATTTATAATTTATTGTCACAGACCATAATATGCCATTTACGGAAATCCCAATTCCACCATTTGTACCGAAACGGTTTGGGGTATCGGATGGAATGTTATATTCAGCATTATTGGCCAATTTTATATTGATATTTGATGTCCCGTCATTGATTGCATCGTACGTGAACCCAAAATTAAATGTTGGGCGGATAATCAAGTTATAATTATAAAAATCAACCCCAAAATCCAGATTTCCCCCACTGGACAACGTGTTAAACCACCATTTGTCATATGATTGTACCAATGTATCGGTATGTTTACCCGTTTCCATGTACATGTATTTGGCAAATAATTGTGGGGTAATTGATATGCGGTTGTATTGCATACGCATTCCCATTGTGATGATGGTATTGTAAAAATCGGTGTTATAGATATTTTCGTTGCCAATATTTGTAACGATTTTATCGGCGTTCCATGATGTTTGACCGCCGGATATACCAAAATTTATAAAAATATTATTTGGTGATAAATATTGGGTAAACATCGTGATACTGTTGGTGGTTGAATCTGTGTGGACGGGGGTATTGTGTGTTTTGTTTTTGTTATGGGTGTATTCGATTCCAAATGCAAATCCATTTGTTATAAATGCACGGGTCGATATAAATGCACCACGGCCGTGTGATTTAAAATCTGAATTTTTGTTTGAATTATAATTGGCCGATGTTCCCAATATTCCCCCATCAATTAACAATGTTCGATTTGTTTGGGGACAGTTTGTGATATTTCCGGCACACGTATTTCGGCGTGTTAATAAAGGGGACGTGATAATTTTATCGGATAGATTTGTATGTTGTGTAATGGTGTAAATTGTTATTGCGGTATCGTTATATGCGATATCACGTATGTTTTGTACAAAAGATGCAATATCGGTATTTTGTTCGTTTTCCAGGGATATTCGTATTCTGGATTCGGGACCGGGGGTAATAAATGGTTGTGACCACGCGTTTGCGGCATCTGTCAAATATGAAATACCACCAAAATTATCTGATACAGCATATGCAGAACCGCAGAAAAGGATTGATAATGTGTATAAAATATTTTTCATGACTTGCCCCGTTTTTTGTTTATAATATGGGGCAATATGTAACAATTTATAACAAGAATGATTTACTATGGGAAAAATTAAAACAGTTTATGATCATATTCATGCAAATAATGTGAAAACAGCGATTTTGGTTGCCTTGTTCCCATTAATCTTTGTTGCATTGGTATTTTTGTTTATGTGTTTGGTTACGCCACTGCAACAGGCGGTGCAGGTAACAATTACGGTTGCATTGCCAATATTGGTTATATGTTTGGTTTGGATGGGAATATCGTGGGCGTTTGGGGATTCCATGATGTTAAATGTTGCAAATGCACATGAAATTGATAATGACGATAAACAGTATCGTGATATATTTCATGTTGTGGAAAATGTTGCCCTGGCGGCCGGATTGCCAACCCCACGTGTATATATTATAGATGATGATTCCATGAATGCGTTTGCAACCGGACGTAATCCCGATGACGCATCGATTGCATTAACACGTGGTATTTTACATAAATTGGATAAAACGGAATTGGCTGGGGTGGTTGCACACGAAATGGCCCATATTGGTAATCGTGATATTCGTTTGGATATGTTGTTAATAACAGGGGCAGGGGTTACCGTATTTTTGGCGGATATTTTATCACGTTCATTAATGTATGGGAATATTCATCACGATGATGATAATGAACATGGAAATAATTGGACAATGATATTAATGATGCTATTATTAGCATTTGGGGTGTTTAATATACTGATTGTGCCATTACTGCGTATGGCGGTATCGCGTAATCGTGAATATGCCGCCGATGCGACGGGGGCATATATAACACGTAATCCAATTGCGCTGGCAAATGCATTGCGAAAAATAACCACAGATTCGCGTGTTGAATGTTTGGATAAAAACAAATCAATGGCGGCGGTATGTATCGCAGATCCCAGATCGCCACGTGAATTCATTGGAAATTTAATGGCAACACATCCGGCAACACAATCACGTATAGAACGTTTGGAATCAATGATACAATAAAAACAAAAGGGAAAGGTACAATGGCAAATTTACATTTTTATTATGGTGTAATGTCTTCTTCAAAATCGGCAAATTTAATTATTCAGGCATATAATTACAGACAAAACAAAACCCCGTATGAGGTTATAAAACCGTCATTTGATAAACGTGATGCCACCGATGCAGTTGTTTCACGTGCAATGCCGACCCGTGAACCGGCATTGGCATTAAAGAATTTGGAAAAATATATACCAAATGAAGATACTAAATTTATATTGGTGGATGAGGTGCAATTTTTTTCAACCACGGATGTTGATATTTTGGCACGTATTGCAGATGACAAAAATATTGTTGTTATATGTTATGGTTTGATGGTTGACAGTAATGAAAATATTTTCCCCGCATCACGTCGTTTAATTGAAAAAGGGGCGGATTTGCATCATATGCCAACGAATTGCCAATGTGAAAATTGTACCAAGACCGCCACACATCATTTGCGTTTTGATGCAAATGGTAATGTTATCCGTGCCGGCCAACAATTTGCGCTGGGAAATTCTAATTATAAATCTGTGTGCAGAAAACATTTTGATTTGATATACAATTGTTTTCAAAAATAGATAAAATATGATGGATAAAGATTGGGGCGATCACCCGCCCCATTTTTTGTATAATAACAATCGTTTGTAAAATGATATTTTCCCTTTTCATCTTTGTATTCGATTGTGCTGGGGACATAACTTTTATCTAATCCGAATTGGCCCGCCGCCGATGTTGCATCATCGTTTTTGGTTGCAAGGGCACATTGGGCACATGCTGGGGTTGTTCCCGCAAGTATAAGTACTGTGCCCGCTGCACATCCGGTTGATGTGCTGCCGGATGTGCATGAATTACCATTTTTGGTATATCCGCTGTTACATTCCCAGGAACAGCCCGTTGCACTGGTCCCGCCATTGCTGGTGTAATGTGCATTACTGGTTGGGAGATTTGTGCATGCCAGACATGACTGGCTTGATGAATTATAATATTTCCCAACAGGACATGTATCACAATCGAGATATTTTACAGCACAGGTTGAACTAAATGTGTTTGTTTTTAATATTCTATAAAATCCGGATGTACAAGCGGCACAATTGTTGCCATATATGGTTCCGTCAGTCATTGTTACATATATGTAATTTGTTACCGCAGAACAATTATAACCAAAGGTGTGAGTGCCACTGGGAGCACTGGTGGTTGTTACCCCAGAACCGGAACCACAATTTACAACCCCAGCACCATAAACATGGCCAGAAAAAATACAAATCAAACAGGTAATAAGGCCCGTTGTAATAAACTTATTTAATGTATGTATGTGGCATGAAAAATTCTCGGCGTTATTTTATGTTGTGCAATGTACAAAATACGGTTCGTTGAATCAAGTTGTAAATTAAAATATTTTTCTTGCATTTATTATAAAAGTGTATAAAATATAACAACGTTGCACCCATAGCCCAATTGGATAGAGCGTCTGACTACGGATCAGAAGATTGAGGGTTCGAATCCTTCTGGGTGCGCCAGAAATTTAAATGTCCCGTTTTGGGACATTTTTTTGATTTATAAGATTTGTTGACAAAAATAACAAATGTGTTATATTGGTGTGTGTTGATATTGGGGGTAGCTGTGACATACGAAGAATTGTTGAAAAAATATGAGTTAAAAAAGATGGCAAAAGATGAAAAATGGTTGGCCACGGCGGATTTGGCGGGCAAGGAAATTGTCGGTAATTTTTCAAAGGTTAAAAGTGCCATGGAAAAGGTGTTTGCGGATAATGACGGTCAGATTCCGGACTATGTTGAATATCGTCGCAGTGGCAATCAAACGGTATTATGTTTAAATATTGATGAAATATCACGTTTTTGTAATGAAACCGGAATGAAACGGGTGGATAAAACGGTTGTGGTTGGTGGTGAAAAAAATGAAAATTGGATGAATTCCCATGAGTTGGCAGATAAAAAAATTTTTGGGGGACATGCAAAAATATATGCCAATCTGGAAAAGATGGTTGCGGATAATGGTGGTCAGATTCCGGGGTATATTGAATATCGGCAAAGTGGTTCGAGTTGTGGATTATATTTGAATATTGATAAGATAGATGAATTTTGTACACAAACGGGATTGAAACGCCAAGATGAAACAATACAACCGTGGTCAGAACATTGGTTAAATGCACAGGATTTGGCCGGTAAAAAGATTAAAGGAAATACCGCGAAAATTTATGGCATAATGAAAGATTATTATGATGTACATGGGGAAACTGGGGTTGTTAAACGTTTAAAAAGAGGGTCCGCAATAACATTGTATTTACCTGATGATGAAAATAGCATAGGTTCTTTTTGTGAGAAAATGGGATTGGAACAAATTTATCGTAAAAAAGATACAAATTGGTTGCCCGCACAGGATTTGGCCGGTAAAAAGATTATTGGGGATGCAAAGAAAATTCGTTCGTTATTGGGTGCGGAATATGAAGCCAATGGTGCCGAAAATGGTGAAAAAAACATGGGCTATATTAAAAAAACTACAAGGGGTGGGTTGTATTTATTTTGTGGAAAAATAGAGGAATTTTGCAAACAAACCGGATTAAAACAAATAGACGAAACAATACAGAAATGTGATGAAAATTGGATAAGTGTTACCGCATTGGCCGATGAAATAATTAATGGTGATTCTAAAACAGTTTTACATGAAATGGAACGACTTTGTGGATATGACGAATTCAAAGATTTTATAAAATATTTTAGAAATGGTCCCAATATAAAGTTATATTTGCATGTGGATAAAATAGATGATTTTTGTGCTGCGACGGGTGTTCAACGCAAAGATAAAAGTATACCACCGTATGATGAAAATTGGATAAGTGTTACCGCGTTGGCGGAACAAGAAATTTCCGCCAGCAGACAAGAAATTGCCAATCATATTGAAAATTTTATTGCGAACAATGGTGGTAAATCTGTGACTGGGTTTATCGAAATACGTCGTAATCGTACGGGATGTGCCACATATTTACGTGCAGATCAAATAGATTTATTCTGTCAAAAAACGGGATTGAGCCGTAAAAGACGTATGAAGGGAATTTGGTATAAAAATGTAATAATTGGATTACAAAAAGGACCATATAAAAGGTAGTATAGTTTAGAAAAAATCCCCACATAAATGGGGATTTTTTCATAAAAATGTTCATTGATAAATTATAATGGATATATTATATTGTTGGTATTTAATAAGGATAATAAAATGATATGTGATATCAAAGGTATTGAACAAAAATGGATGAATCAAGATATGGTTGCAGAAAAAATAATTCTTGGTAATCCTTTGAAGGTTGGGGCGGCTATGTTGAGGTTGGTTGAAATCAATGGCGGTCAGATTCCGGGTTTTATTGAATACAAAAATGGAAATTTGTGTTTGCGTCGTGATAAATTTTGGTGGTTTTGTGAAAGAATTAATGTTTTGCCGTGTAAATGTTGGTTAAATGCCAACGATTTGGCGGGCAAAATGATAAATGCAGATTTTGAAAAAATATTTGCGATGATGTATAAATTGGTTTTAGAAAATGGGGGACAAATACCAGGGGGAATTGAATA
>JAZUKY010000039.1:0-19319 GCA_045643525.1 Candidatus Enterousia sp.
ATATATTTATAATGCTATTGTGCATAAATAAAATTAATTTTAAGCATATTTTTTATGTTGTGTAGAATTTGAAATTATCAATATTGCGGTAAAAAGTTAATATAGATTATCGTATTTTTTATGAAAAAAAAACATCCCGCCGTTAGAATACAGCGGGATGGGAATTAAATTTATCGTAGTTTGTATTTATTCTGGATACGATATAAATCCGCACGGGTTGCATGGTTTAATTGTGTATTTGCAACGGTATACCATTTTTTACCGGGAACCAATGATACAGTTTCGTCTGCAAATTGTACTATGACCGGTAACCCTGTTTTTTTATCCAGATATTCAACAATTGTGCATGCCTTGGTTTTACCATAATTTTCACATAATTTTGTATATTTAATAATGAATTTAGCCAATTCAGGATTTTTAAAAAATACCAATCGGTTAATTATTTCACCGTTCTTTTTAAATACCCGAATAGGGGCAGTTTTGCATCCGATAAATGTTGGTGTTTCACGATCGGTTTGGTATTGAACAATGTATGTATTTTTGTGCTTTTTCGTTTGTTTATATGTTTTTTGTGTGTTTGGGGTGTCGTTAATTATATTATCCATTTTATTTCCCTTAATTAATTTGCGTTGTAACAAGATAATATGAAATATCTAAATGTCAAGATTGTCCATTTAATAATTATTATTTGGGGGATTTTGTAGTAATACCGATTGTTCGGATAAGGTTTGTTATGGCGGGCCAGGGGGCATCAATTAAAAATTTTTTATGGATCCCGTTTTTCAACGGGATGACATCGTACGGTGATAAATAAAAAAATACCCATCACAAAATATGATGGGTATTTTTTACGATATGCTTGATTTTATTGAATACCGACAGTAAATTCATCACCCCATGTTGCGACCGATTGACCACCAACCGTACATTGCAGGGCATCAAAACCATTTTCCGCCTGTTTCTTTTTCATAACATGACTGGTTATCAAACCACCCGTTGTTCCCAATACAGTTGCAGCGATTGAATCAGACAATAAACGCTTTTTATTGAAATTACCCTCTTTGTCGGTCCAATGACTGGTCGTAAATTTCGCCTGCATATCTGATAAACCCTTTGACAATTCGTTGACTTTTGCTTCGTTTTCGATACGGGCTATGATTATACGTATTTCGGAAATTAATTTATCATACTCGTCTTGTGAAATGTTTTTTTCGGCACATTTATCACGGATAGCCTTTATCAAAGACATAACCTCTGCATTATCTGTATATTTACGTGACCATTCATCCAATTCTGGATTATTTGGACATTCAAAAGATTCGTCTTTAGGAGTAGGTTTTACAGGAGTAGGTGTATTATTTTTTATACATTTTTTATTACTATCAAAGTGATAACCTTTTTTACAGTCCATTGCAGTACATTGTAAAACATTAGCACTTAAACAGTCTAATCTAAATTTCCCACCATTATCATCAGAAATTGGAAAGTTCGATTTTTTACAATCTTGTTGTGTTAAAATTTTGTAACTGGAGGTACTAGAATCAATTGCAAACGATCCAACGGAGATTTTTCCAAACTTACCTGCATCGCATTCATTTTTATCATCATCTTTTATGCACTTACCGTTATTATTTGCTTTATAGCCATCTACACATTCTATTGCAACACATTGAATATTATTTTCATCAACACACTTCAAATGAAACTTTGTCCCCAAAGAATCTGCACGTAGACCCGAACATTTGTTTTTACTATACTCAATACAACCGGCGTTATCACTAACACAAGTTCCAACCTTGATTGAGTGGTTTGTACCTGGAATAATGCAAGACGAATAAGGTTTGGTTGTCTCAATCCAATGGTCATTTAGGGTATCTGTAACACATTTATAGGTTTTTTCATATGTAACTAATTTGCCACCGAAATAATGGTTAGGGCCCAACGTAACAATATCGCCACCCGTACAAGATGGACTGTTCCAACCGTCACATTCATAAGCAACACCCTCACCACTGTTAAATTTACCACTATTTGTATAGCCTGAAAGCGTTTTTTCCCAGTCATCTTTAGTTTCATATAAGAATTCATCAGCTGCAGGCTTTTGGTTGCCTCCAAACGATATTGTAGTCGGGGAAGTACACGTCCCCATTGCATTTCCAGTAAATGCAACAACCGCCAATAATGGTATGAATTTTAATAAATTATGCATGATTTATCCTCTCGTTATTTTTTATGATTTTATCATTTTTCGGGATTTAATACAAGTGCCAATAAACATAATTGGTAAAAAAATCCCCACATTTTTGTGGGGAATTTGGTTATACAAACAAATCTTTGACGAATTGGGCGTGTTCCGTTATGAATTTAAATCTGAATTCCGGTTTTTTACCCATTAATTCCGATACAATTGTTCGTGTTTTTTCTGTATCTTCGGCCCCTTCGTCGGTACGTGGTGGCAATTCAACACGTATTAAACGACGTGTTTTAGGTGACATTGTCGTTTCTTTTAACTGATTTGGCATCATTTCACCCAAACCTTTGAATCGGGATATTTCAATTTTTTTATTTTTGTATTTACCGTTCTTTAAATATTCCAATTGTTCATCCGAATCAATATACATTGATTCGGTCCCATGTGTCAATTTATACAGGGGCGGACATGATAAATATAAATGACCACCATAAATTAACTGGGGCATGTGTTGATAGAAAAATGCCATTAATAATGATGCAATATGGCTGCCATCAACGTCGGCATCAGTCATTACAATAATTTTTTCATAACGTAATTTTGATGCATCCCAATCTTTGGCCGTACCGGCACCAATAATATCAATTAATTCATTTAATTCTTTGTTGGCACCGAAACGTTCATCGGAATTTGATATTACATTTAATACCTTGCCCCGTAATGGCATAATTGCCTGGGTCGCACGATCGCGCGCCTGTTTAGCGGTACCACCGGCCGATTCACCCTCAACAATAAATAATTCTGTGCCATCAACACCGTGTTTGGAACAATCTGCCAATTTCGCCGGCATGCGTGCACGTTTGGTTGGTGTTTTACGTGCAATATCCTTGACTTGTTTGGTTTTTATACGTGCATTGGCCAAATTTACAACAAAATCCAATAAAGCGTTTGCCGTTTTTGGATCCGATGCCAAAAATATATCCCACGGGTCACGTAACGCATTTTCGGTATAACGGGCAACCTCTGGATTAGATACTTTTTCCTTGGTCTGACCTAAAAACTGGGGCGTTTTATAAAATACAGATACAATCGCCGCCACAGAATCAAATACGTCATCACCAATGATATTGGCGGCGGCTTTGTTATTTACCTTGTCCCCATAGGCCTTAATCCCCTTGGTAATTGCGGCCTTGAAACCACTTTCGTGGGTACCACCATCAATTGTTGAAATCGTATTACAATATGATGAAAAGAAACCATCATCAGATGCCGCACCATTTTCATCAGTTAAAAACGTTAATGCCCATTCAACACGACCGGCATCATCGGGAAAATCAACGCAACCGCTGAAAATTTTTGGGCAAAATACGTGGTTTTGAATCTGTCTTTTCTGCCAAAAAGTCGGCCACACCATTTGGATAATAAAATGTTGTGGTGGCCGGAATGTTCATGTCTTCGGTTAATAATTCCGGATTGCAGGTCCAATCAATTTTCACACCACGGGACAAAAATGCCTTGGCACGGGCCATACGATAAATTTTTATCGGTTTAAATACCGCATTGACACCAAAAATATCATCATCAATGGTAAAACGGATTTTGGTTCCGTGTGCCCGTGTTTCAATTCCACGTTGCATGGAACTGGTCGGTTTACCACGTGAAAATGTTTGACGCCATTCATATCCATCACGTGAAATCGTAACAATCATTTCTGATGACAGGGCATTAACAACTGCACTGCCAACACCGTGTAAACCGCCACTGGTCTTATAAACATTGTTATTGAATTTACCGCCCGAATGCAGGGTGGTTAAAATAACCTCTAACGCGGATTTACCGGGGTATTTTGGGTGTTCATCAACCGGAATACCACGTCCGTCATCCGTAATTTCAATTGTTTTTGCATCAATTAAATTTACAGTAATTTTTTTGGCAAACCCCGCAACGGATTCGTCAATTGAATTGTCCATAATTTCAATTGGCAAATGGTGCCATGCCTTTTCATCTGTGCCACCGATATACATACCGGGACGCAAACGAACGGGTTCTAAACCCTCTAAAACCTGAATGTCTGATGCATCATATGTGTGTGTATTTTTTTCTGTCATAGTGGTAATATTATTAACGCAAATTTGAATTTCTTGCAAGTGCAAAGAATTAATAAATAAAAAAAATTATATTTTTTGTGGGTTTGTTTTCCAATGCCACTTGCATTTTTTCAGGGGATACCCTATATATTACGGAAATAAATATAGTGGGTATATAAAAATGAGTATGAATCCTTATGAAATTTTGGGCGTTGCACGTGATGCAAATGATGCGGATATTAAAAAAGCATATCATAAATTGGTTATGAAGTATCATCCGGATAAAAATCCGGGGGACAAAGCCGCAGAAGAAAAATTCAAAGAAATCAATAATGCCTTTGATATTTTAAAAGATCCACAGAAACGTGCGGCATATGACCGATTCGGTGATGCGGCGTTCGCCGGTGGTAACAGTGCATCGGCCGGTGCCAATCCATTTGGTGGTGGTAATCCATTTGGAAATGGGGCGTTCCACTTTAATATGGGCGGTGGCGGTATGGATGACATATTGCGCGAGGCTATGCGTGGTTTCGGTTTTGGGGGCTTTGGCGATGATACGGGGGCACCGCAACAAAATGGTGGTCGGGATTTATTGGACCAGGTTGTAATTGATTTACGTGATGCGTATTTTGGTAAAACGCATACTGTAAAATTTTCATGCAATGTAAAATGTGAAAAATGTGGTGGTCATGGCACCGCAGACGGTAAACCGGCACCCACTTGTAAACGTTGCGGCGGTCGGGGTACAATTCAATCACGTCAGGGATTTTTTGCATTTGAAGGCCCATGCCCAGATTGTAATGGGTTGGGGTGCAAAATTGATAAAAAATGCACCGCCTGTGATGGCAGTGGCGTAGTTCATAAAAACAGAACATTAGAGGTAAATATTCCCGCCGGTGTCGAAGATGGAACACGTCTGCGTTTGGCAGGCCAGGGCGAGGCCGGTCAAAACGGTGGACCAGCGGGGGACTTTTTCTTGGATATTCGTGTACGTCCCGACGAACGGTTTACACGTAATGGGGATGATTTGATTGCCAGAATTGAGGTCCCGTTTACCACATTGGCATTGGGGGGTGAAATAGATATTGAAACAATTGATGATAAAAAATTATCGATAAAGGTACCCGCCGGAACTCAGGTTGGTGAAAAGTTGCGGTTGCGTGGTCATGGTATGCCAACCCGTCGCGTGGGCAGTTTTGGTGATTTGTACATTGATGTTGCAATACATATCCCGGAAAAATTAACAGAAAAACAGAAAAAGATATTGGCAGAATTTGCAGATACGAAAACCGGTAAAAAGGGTTGGTTTTAAACATAATATTATGAATATATATCATCTAAAAAATCCCCAATTTGGGGATTTTTTAGATGATAACGAATATATTTATTTTTTATTATTTTGTTTGCGTTTGAAATTAACCCAACATAAAAAATAACCGTATCCCATCCAGGTTATACAAAACAATAACGTATACCAACGATTAGTTAACCAAGCGTTGGTTGTGGCATAATCCGAAACAGATTGAATAACCACCAATAAAACAATTATTAATGAATCTATAATTTTTTTATTTTTTAGCATAAATTTCCCTATATATATTGAATTTTGTGGTGAGTATATTTGCATTTCTTATTTTTTTACCAGATATTACCAGATAATTATGTTTTTTACCAGAAAAACACATCTGTCATCCCAAAACGACACTGTTGTTTTGCAGCCACAGCAGGCCTGCTGTGTATTTCACGAACTGATGAATTGCGTGATTTGTTGTGGTTTAGGAGAGAAGTTAAGTTTTTTTTGAAAAAAATAAATTAGAATAACTATTTGTTTATTGAAACAGATCGCCTATAATAAACATATGAAAACTAAATCATACATTATTGATAACAAAGAACTCATGTCCGAATGGGATTATGAGAAAAATATTGATTTAGATCCTACAAAAATCACACATGGTAGCCACACAGAAGTATGGTGGAAATGCAGCAAATGTGGATATGAATGGAAAACTTGTCCATCTAAAAGACGAAAATGTATAAAATGTTTGCATAAACCAGATATTGGTAAAAACGATTTGGCTACATTATACCCAAAAATAGCAAAAGAATGGCATCCAACAAAAAATGGAGATATGACCCCTTATGATGTAAAATCAAAAAGCAATAGAATAGTATGGTGGTTGTGTGCCAATAATCATGAATACCAAGCAAAAATAAGCGAAAGAACAAGAGCTGATAAAGGAACACATTGTCCCCAATGTTTTAGAGTAAATCAAACATCCTTTCCGGAACAAGCGATATTTTATTATATAAAGCAAATATTTCCTGATGCAATTAACAAATATAAACCTAAGTTTTTAGGGACAATGGAATTAGATATTTATATACCGAAATACAATATTGGTATAGAGTATGACGGTGAATTTTGGCATAAGAAAGAAAAAGAATTACGTGAAAAGAAAAAATATAACATTTGTAAAGATAACAATATACATTTAATACGATTTAAAGAAGGTGATAAAAAAGACTATAAAGACGTAGCAGATGAATGTTTTTTTATGCCTACACCGTCTAAACGAATAAAATGGTTAGAAAGGTATATTCAATATTTATTAAATAGTTTGGATACATCTTTTGAAAAAATATTTGGTAAAAATTTGTGTGGTATTAAATGGTACGATATAAATATACAAAGAGATGAACTAAAAATAAGGGAAATGTACCAAACACAAATGAAAGGTTCAGTAGCTGAGCTTTACCCTGAAATATCGAAAGAATGGCATCCAACAAAAAATGGAAAACTAACTCCAAAAGATTGCAAAGCTGGTTCAATTTATAAAGCATGGTGGAAGTGTAGTAAATGTGGATATGAGTGGCAAAGCCCGGTTAACAAAAGAACCAACTCTGGCCATGGTTGTTTACATTGTTCAAAACAAATTGCCGTTTCTGGCATAGACGATATAGCAACGTTATATCCAGAAATAGCGAAAGAGTGGCATCCAACAAAAAATGGAAATCTGACTCCAAAGGATGTCCGGCCAAAAAGTAATAAAATAGTTTGGTGGAAATGTTCAAAATGTGGTTATGAGTGGAACACGACATGTAATAATCGTATAGGTAAGAAATCTGGTTGCCCTTGTTGCAGCGGTCGAGTTGCACATAGTGGTGTAAACGATCTAGCGACATTGTATCCAAAATTCGTAAAAGAATGGAATTATGAAAAGAATGGCGGTCTAAGACCCGAACAAATTTTGCCTGGTAGCCACACAGAAGTATGGTGGAAATGCAGCAAGTGTGGATATGAATGGAAAACAATATGTAAAAATCGAGTGCTTAAAAATTCTGGTTGTTTAAATTGTTATAAACATAGAAAAAAGAAAAATAAATACAAACTGCTCAAAATGTTAGATTTTTAATCTTTTTTATAAAAACTTCGTAAGTTGACAAAATTGTATCAATTTTTTATACCCAATTTACGAACCTGTGAAAGTATTGGAAAACCAACAAAAAAACCGCAAAAATGCGGTTTTATCAATTTTGGCAGGGCCATCTGTGCAATTCACGAACTGATTTTATTCATGAAATGTTACAATTCGGAAAAAATGTTAAGGCGTTTTTGAATAAAGCATTTTGAAATATCTTGCTTTTACGAATATTTGTAATACAATCTAAGTGTATAATCTGAACAAAAGGATAAAACCCAATGCGTATGTAATATTGTAATTTTTTATAAGTCTCACATAGAAATATGTGTTCGTTCAATTGCAATATAAGGGTTTTATTATGGCTTTAATTTCTTTATCGAATGTATCTTTTGGTTATAACGACAATGATTTGTTGAATGGTGTTTCTGTTGCCTTTAATGATAATGAGCACGTGGCAATTATTGGCGATAATGGTTCGGGAAAAACAACAGTTTTAAAGTTGTTGTCTGGGGATTTATTGCCTGATTCTGGCACAGTTAACAAAAATGCAAGTGTTTATATGTTAAATCAAATAAATGTATCAGATTCCAAAAGTGGTGGTGAACAGCAAATGTTTGCACTTATGAGGGCATTTGAATCAAATGCAGATATTTTACTGTTGGACGAACCAACCAATAATCTGGATACTGATGCCAAACAGATATTCTTTAATCGTTTGAATACATATCCAAATGGTGTTGTAATTGTTTCACACGATAGGGAACTTTTACAACAAATGGATAAAATAATAGAATTACATAATGGGCAATTGAAAGTCTATGGTGGTAATTATGATTTCTACCTGGAACAAAAAAGAATAGAAGCTGACAGTATGTATTCTAAATACACTAATGCCCAGAAATCTATTGCCAGATTGAATAACACAATGAATATTGCACAAAACACCCGTCAGCATCACGAAGCAAAACAACAAAAAGAAATCGGGACATCCAGACGAAGCAGATTGGAACAAAATGCATTAAAAGGTAAAAGTATCGAAACAGAAGCTAAGAAACGGGCAGTTATCCAAAAGAAACTGAACGAACAAATATCAATTCAACAATCTTTATCTGAACAAATGCGAAACGAAACAATAAAAATTCCTATGCCAAACAAACCTTTTTATAGCAAGGAATTGGTGCAAATATCAAATTTGTGTTTTGCTTATGGTTCTAAACAGATTTTTGATAATTTTGACTTTACAATGTATGGTGGACAACGTGTTCGTATTGTTGGGAAAAATGGTTCTGGTAAATCTACATTGTTAAAAATTATATATGGCGAATTAAAACCGCAATCTGGAACAGTTAAAACATTTGGCAAAATCACATATTTGAATCAAGATTTATCTGTATTGGATAAAAGTAAAAGCATAGTTGAAAACATAATGGACATATCTGGTTGCCTGAAACACGATGCACATGCGATTGCTGCTAATTTTGGTTTTCGTGGTGATACGTCGTTAAAAAAGGTTGGTGTATTATCTGGCGGAGAATTGTTAAAAGCAACATTGGCAGCCGTTCTGGGCAGTTCTGAACAACCGGATTTATTGATATTAGACGAACCAACTAACAATCTGGAAATCAAAAGTATATCAATATTGGAAAATGCTTTGAATCAATATCGTGGTGCAATATTATTGGTATCGCACGATGAAATGTTTGTGAAAAATATAAAAACCGATAAAGCAATACAGTTTTGATTAAAAAGTTCGTAAATGTGTAAAACGGTGGATGTTTTTAACTATCAACTTACGAACTTGTGAAAATATTGGAAAACAAAGAAAAATCGGGTATAAAACCCGATTTGTTTATTTTGGCAGCCCCAACCAGATTCGAACTGGTGTTCTCGCCTTGAAAGGGCGGTGTCCTGGGCCTCTAGACGATGGGGCCAAAACCATACATGAATAAATGCCAGCGGATTATAACCGACATTTATTATGTTGTCAAGATATTTTATTTCGAAACACGTTCCCGAAATTCATTGCTGGGGCGAAATGACGCAACACGGCGGGCAGATATTACCGCCATTTCGCCAGTCTTGGGATTGCGACCGATTCGTTGTGTTTTTGTTAATATCTTGAAACTGCCAAAGCCGGCAAATTTTACCTCTTCGCCATGAATTAACGATTCGCGAATTTCATCAAATATTATATCAATCAATTTGTATGAATCCGCAGATGTTAAACCAAATTTTTCACGTAATCGTATCGCAAAATCATTTCTTGTTATTGTTGCCATTTTTTACACCCTGATTAATGCCGCACCCCAGGTTAAACCACTGCCAAATGCGGGATATAAAATTAATTGTCCATGTTTTATTAAGCCTTGGTCAAATGCGTATGCAATCGCCAAAACCCCAGAGGCCCCACTGGTATTTGCATGTTTGTCGACCGTGACAATAATTTTTTCCAATGGGAAACCCAATCGTTGGGCACCGCTTTGGATAATACGCAGGTTGGCCTGATGTGGAACAATCCAGTCAACATTATCGGCGGTTATACCGGCATGTTCCATAATATAATTCGCCGCGGCCGGAATAAGGGTAACCGCCTTTTTATATGTTTCGGGACCATTCATTGCAATATGATGATCATCGGTTCCGTGTAACATGTCAAATTCACAGCCGTCAGACATCACAACGGTGTCAATAATTCCAGAATAACTGGACGAAGAATGTTCGAATATTAATGCACCCGCACCATCACCAAACAAAACCGCGGTACTGCGATCGGACCAATCAATAAAGCGGGACATTTTTTCTGCACCAACAATCATTATGCGTTTATGCATTCCGGCGGTAAAAAATCCACGTGCACAGTGCAGGGCATATATGTATCCAGAACATGCACCACGTACATCAAATGCTGGTGCGTTTGATGTTGCACCCAATTTACCCATAACCTGGGCGGCAACGGATGGAAAATCCAATTCGGCCGATGTTGATGCAACGATTAACAAATCAATATCATCAATTTTTATTCCGGCGTTATCCAATGCCCGTTGGGCGGCAATGGTCGCCATGTCTGTTACAGATTCATCGTCACGTGCAAAATGGCGTTCACGCATACCTGTACGTTGAACAATCCATTCGTCGGATGTGTCCATGATTTTTTCAAAATCCGCATTGGTCATAACGCGTTCCGGTAAATAAGAGCCATATCCAATTAATCTGCTGCCCATTCCATCCTCTTTTCTTCGACGGCATTATACAAATCGTTAATACAACTTGCAATATTAAAATCAAAGAATTAAAATTAAAGCACAAATATAAAAAGTTTGTCCCCATAGTTCAACAGGATAGAACAAATTCCTCCTAAGAATTAAATCCAGGTTCGAGTCCCGGTGGGGACGCCAGATTTTTGTGAAACACGAATAATTGTTTGACTTTTGCGTGTTTGTAATATAAAATGCGCACGCATACGCACGTGCTGTGCGTTTTTGGCGAAAATAATAAACTAAGCCGAATGGAGTAAAAAATGATTGAAAAAAACTGGATGACTTTGATTAAGCCCAAAAAGCTGAATATCAAGGTTGATGAACATAATCCAAATTTAGCCACATTGGTCGCAGAACCATTAGAAAAAGGTTTTGGATTAACATTGGGAACCGCATTACGCCGTGTTTTATTGTCTTCTTTGCAGGGTTGTGCCCCAATATCTATTAAAATCGATGGTGTTCAACATGAATTTTCCAGCATCCCTGGGGTTCGTGAAGATGTTACAGATATTATCCTGAATTTAAAGGGTGTGTATTTCAAGGCATTAACCGAAGGTCAACACAAGGCTGTGTTAAAAGTTAAAGGTCCAGCGGTTGTAACAGCTGGTATGATTGAAACATCTGGTAATGTCGAAGTTATGAACAAAGATGTTGAATTGTGCACTTTGGACAAGGGTGCTGAATTGGATATGGAAATAACATTGGCCACAGGCCGTGGTTATGTTCCAGCATCACAACATGCAGATGGTTTGCCGTTGGGTGTTATTCCGGTCGATTCAATCTTTTCACCAATTTTGAATGTTGCATCGGATGTATTACCAACACGTGTTGGACAAAGTACAGATTATGATAAATTGGAATTAACTGTTAAAACAAACGGTTCTGTTTCGCCTGAAGATGCAATTGCATATGCATCCCGTATTTTAACGGATCAATTGGTCGTATTTATCAATTTCGAAGATCCAACGCAAATCAGTGCCGCCCCAGAAGAAGAAAAGGCCAAAGATACTTTGCCATTTGATCCAAAATTGTTAAAGCATGTTGATGAATTGGAATTATCTGTTCGTGCAAATAATTGTTTGAAAAATGACAAAATTAATTGGTTGGGCGAATTGGTCCAAAAAACCGAAGCGGATATGTTAAAAACACCTAATTTTGGCCGCAAGTCTTTGAATGAAATCAAAGCACAATTGGAAGCCATGGGATTAGGATTGGGAATGGAAGTCCCAGGATGGCCACCAGAAAATATTGCTGAATTGGCCAAAAAATACGAAGATCCGTATAAATAATAAATATTCTGTCCCGCAGAAACCGATTCGTCAGTTGATGTGGGACAAAATCCTGTGATTACTGAAAGAAATTTTTTCAGGTCACGGTGTCTTAAAACGAAATCCCCGATTGTTTCGGGGCAGAAACGTAAATATAAGGAGTAATCAAATGAGACATCAAAAAGCAGGTCGTACATTCAATCGCGACACAAATGCACGCAAAGCCTTGTTTATTGGTTTGGCGAAAAACTTGATTGAAAAAGAACAAATTAAGACAACCTTGCCAAAGGCAAAAGATTTACGCAGTGTCGTTGAAAAACTGATTACTCGTGCCAAGGTTGATACTGTTGCGAATCGTCGTTTAACAGCATCTGAATTGGGTAATGGTTCCGACGCCAGTGTTAAAAAATTGTTTGGTGTTTTGGGCCCACGTTATGCAAATCGTCCGGGGGGGTATACACGCGTATTAAAGGCTGGATTCCGTTATGGGGATGCGGCACCAATGGCAATTATTGAATTGGTTGATCGCGATGTAAATGCAAAGAAAGCAACACCAGTTGCAGAAGTTGCAGATGCCCCAGTGGAAGAACCTGCAAAAAAAACGCGTGCATCAAAAAATAAATAATTTTTTAATGCACAAGAAAAATCCCACCGAATGGTGGGGTTTTTTCGTTGAAAAAAATAAATTATGTACTTTTTTTATTATGAGGCACAGCATAATCCACTGTATTTATAAGTTCCAATGGAATCTGTAAATGTTTGTGTTGAATCGTAACAACATTCGGCTTTGGTTGTAGCCCCAGCGGCAAACGTTGTTGTTCCGTCTGGACATTTTGTGCAAGTGCCACCAGATGTTGGGTTGCCATAATATCCCTGTTTACAGATGCATCTTGTCCCGTCGACCGATGTTTCTGAATTAGAAATTGAGGTACAAGTGTTAACAAAACAGATGGTGGTACAATGGGCGGGATCACCCTTTTTTGTGGATGCTAAACAACACGAATATCCGGTCCAACCAGTTATTTCTTTCCCAGCGGTACATGTCCCACCTGTATCGCAATAAAGAACGCCGTTTACGGTTTTGTTACGTGTTTGGCAATTTGTTCCACCGACGCATTGGGTACTACCACTGCTTCCCGTGTTATTACCGGTGGCATAGTCGCTAACACAAGTGCTGTATACCGCATAGCCACCGGATGATGTTCCGGATTTTGATTCAATGTGATATCCCGTCGGACATGTTATGCACCGACATGCCTTGGTTGGGGTGGCTTCTAACGTGGAATCGTATGTTGTGCAAGTTAAACTGGGAACTTCTGTTTTACATGTTGCGGATATGGCGGGGAATGCAGTCGTTATATAGATTAATCCAAATGTAATTTTTATAATTGATTTATTGTATTTTTAGACATTTTTCCCCCATAAAATCATGGGGAAATATTATTATTATTATGCAAGAAAAAATGTGTCGAAAAATCGACACATTTATAAAAAATTTACAACTGTAAACGTCAAACCTTAGTGTGACATTTTACCTTCGGTCATAACAACGTGTTTGCGTAATTTCGGATCGTATTTACGCATTTTCATTTTACCAGCAGTATTTTCTGATTTTGTATTTTTTGTTGTTGTATAAAAATAACCGGTTTCTTTGTTTTCCAGTTTGATAACTTCTTTGCTACCTTTTTTAGATGCCATTTTATTATACCCTTTGTAAAATTATGTGATGATTCTATGGTATTTTATATTAAAAATCAAGTTTTTTCTTTAAAACGGATGTATTAACGAAAATTAATCGCACCAACCACTTCGACGACCACCACCGTATGGGCGACCCAATTTTTCGTGAATCAATATTTCAACGACATCACGATTTTTTGCATCAAAAACATACGCATCAATTCGTCCCAGATATTTATCATCCTTGATCTCGGCTAATTCTACGATACTGTCAACCGGTATTAATTCGGCCAGGCGTTTTTTTGCCAATTGGGCGGCATTGATTTCATATTCACATTTACCATTTATTTCGGGGGTATCAATATTCATTAATCGAACCCGAACAGGGATTTTTATATTTGGTGTAACATGAACATGTGCGGCAAATGTATCGCCATCAAATATGTAATCGACGGTGGCGGGGATTGCGTTTGCTGTGCAAGTGCCGATTATTAAAAATAATATTGCCAATTTTAACATTTTTTATCTATTATGGTAAACGTGGTGACCATGTTGGTTCAACACCATTTACATTTTCTGGTAATTCTATGTCGTGTATATTGTGCCCGGTAATATCGACGGTACGAATGTGGCTGATGCGTTCCATGTCGTCATCAGATTTTTCTGTTTCGTAATAAACTACGCGTCGGCTGTTTGGTGCCCATGATGGGGCCTCCATATACCAGCCTCCGGCCAATATTTTTTCATTGCGACCATTTGGATTCATTATACCGATATAAAATGTATCATCGGCAATTTTGGTAAATGCAATAAAGTTCCCGTCTGGTGACCATGCCGGTGTTGCGTAACGACCAACACCATAGGTTAAACGTTTAACGTTTAATGTATCTAAGTCCAGAACATAGATTTGTTGATTGCCACTGCGATCGGAATTGAATACCAATTGTTTACCGTCTGGGGAATAAGATGGACTGGTGTTCAAGGAATTGCCAAATGTTAATTGGCGTAATTTTTTTGAATCTGTGTCGTATTCATATATATGTGTGATGCCATTTTTTACCAATGACAGGGCGATACGTTTGCCGTCTGGGGAAAAACGGGGGGCAAAATTCATTCCGCCAAATTTTCCCAATCTGCGCTGGGCACCGGTGTCTAAATCCAATGTCCAAACCATCGGGTCATCGTCACGGAATGACAAGAATATAATTGTTTGCATATTGGGTGAAAAATGTGGCGACATAACGAATGTTTTTTCATCTGATAAATATCGCATGCCGTATCCATCATAATCCATTATGGCCATACGTTTGACACGTTTTGTAATGTCGCCAGTTTCGGCAATAAATACAATTTGTGTATCAAAGTATCCTGTTTCACCGGTCAAACGTTCGTAAATGGCATCGGCCATAATGTGTGCCAGACGTCGTATAGATTTTTTTGAACCAATCAAAGATTGGGCTTCAATCTGTTCTTGGGCGGTCATGTCCCATACATAAAATTCCAATTTATACTGACCATTATTATCAATTGATAATTTTGATTGGACAAAAATTTTGGTTTTAATTGGTTGCCATGATTCGAATTCTGGCATATCGCCCATTTTTACAAATTCTGGAAATGCGTTATGCGAAACAATACGAAACAGTCCCGTTGATTTTAAATCCTGTTCGACAATGGTACGAATGGTTTCGGCGGTGTTGGCATTTGCGTTATTTTTTGTTTCAAATTTTTGCACCGCAATTGAAATTGGTTCGGTGGTACCTGCAATAATATCAACCTGTAATTCGGCATGTGCGGGCAGGGTGGTTGTTAATATATATGTAATAAATAAAAATAGTATTTTTTTCATAGTTATATCTTCCTTAGGCATTAAACCGATTCAGAAAAATAATTCGAATCGGTCTACTAATAATGATGACAGATTAAGCCGTTTTCATTAATAATTCGAACAAATTTTAGGTTTTTACACAAAAAAATGCAAGTCTCAATATTTCATAAAAATACATATAAATTAAATAAAAAATAAAACTAAAAACATACAAAAATCAATTATATACAAACAACAATACAACCATCATTACACAGGTAAAGACAGATGTAATTACAAATGTATTGACAAATGTATTTACGTTGGTATAGTCATTTGTAATTACGTATATATTTACATGTGTATAGGAGATTGTGTATGCCAAATGTTATGCAACAATTGTTTTTGATGAATATAGAATCTTTGTTGAAAGAGTATGCTGCATATCGTACATTTAACAAGTCGGATTGTGTTATCAATATGCGAATACCGCGTCCGATATTGGATAAAATCAAAGAATTGGCCGATCAACAACATGTGCCGTATCAATCGCTGATATCGTCTGTGCTGTTTTCATTGGCGAATACGGATGAATCAAAATAACCATGGGGGCATTTTATGAGTGATAAAAATCAAAATAACAAAATACATCAAGACGAGGTATCAGAACAGAATTTGTTGTTTGATTGTGCACAAAATATGATTAATGAAATGCGAAAAATAACGGGGGCCAAAGATTGTATGGATGATACGGAGGCAAAGGAATATGAAGAGGCGTTACGTTTAATTTCCATATATAAAGAACGTAAGAAATCAAATGGACGATATAAATAAATATATAATTTTATATAATAAGTTAATCCTCCAATATTACATGGGGGATTTTTATTAATTAAAATTTTATTGGTGGTGTTGTGATTGGATTACATAAATATTTTGTTATATTGGTGACATGAAATTTTGCGTTATTGTGCGAATATATAAATAAAATGCCAATTTGATATTGGGGGGGATATTAATTTGAATTGAAAAATGTGCGGAAAACGGATTTGGTAAAAATGGATATAAAAAAAGTTTGTGAATTTTATTCTTGGTTTGTGTATTCGTGTATCACGTTTAATAGATAAGAGTTTTTTTGTTTGCAGAAATAAAAAATCCCGATAAAACGGGATTCTTTATTTGATATATTTTTGTTTTTTTTTGATTACCACATATCGGCAACGCAGCCCAAAGAGCCGCCGTCACCAGCCATGTTTATGAACACAGATAGAATTGTTCCGATCGTGAACAATAATACAAAACCCACCAACAAGGCGATTCCCTTTTCTTTGACTTCTTTTATTATATCGATTTTTCCGCCAGAGATATATCCCCAAGCCCATTGTGCAATCATAAGGCCGGCACCAACAAATGCTAATGTTCGGACTGCTCTAAAAACCCCCCCAAGTTCTTTAAATAATGGGCATAAGGCACTTTCGTTTACTGCTGCCATGGCGTTGCTGGTCACAAATGCCGCTAATGCAACAAGGGCAAATTTTGATAATAATTTTTTCATAAAAAACTCCTTTTGTTGACGGTATTTTATCATAAAATACGGCAATATTCAAGTGCTTCGCAATATTTTAAATGCATGAAACAATAATCATTCCGATTAATACGGCAATAATCGCACCAATTGTTATCGGCCAAAAATATTTTTTTACAATTGTGTTTGCCTGATTTTGAAAACGCCACAATAAAAATCCGACCAATGCAAAACGTGATGTGCGGAAAATTGTCGATACGCCCAAAAAAATCAATATCGGATAACCGATAAAGCCCAACCATAATGCCAACAATTTATAGGGTATCGGGGTTAATGCCGTCATCATTATGATTAATATCCCATACTTATCAAACATTGGAATAACCGTATTTTGCAAAGTTCCTATATCAGAAAACGTATTAATCAGCCATATTCCAACCGAATCGAATAACCACATACCAATCATATACGATATTATCCCACCAACAATTGAACCAATTGATGCCGCAATTGTAACTGGTAATGCACGGCGACGTTCGGATACAATTGGCGGGGTCATGAAAACCTCTGGTGGGATGAATAAAAATATAGATTCACATACAGTCATTATAAAAACAACCCATGTAAAGGCCGGCTGTTTTGATTTTGTTAATAGATATTCTGCAAATTTCATGTCTGGAATTCCTGATTTTATAATAATTTAAATTTTTTCTTGATTGTAATTTAATATTTAATATTTTACAATGAAATAAACATGTATTTTGGGATGTATAATTATGGTAAAAAGACAACAGGTAAATAATTCAAATCGTGCGGCCCGTGTTGCGGCCAAGGTTCAAACATTGGTTGCGGAAATTTTACGTGATGATTACAGTGATGATGCGATTTTAGCCGGGGTGTCTTTGGTTGGGGCGGTTGCGCATGGTGGATTACAATTTGTCCGTTTATTTTATTATTCACGTAATTCAGATATTGCGACCGTTCAGAAACGTTTGGATGATATAACGCGTATGGTGCGCTTTGAATTGGCGGGGCGCATGAATCAAAAATACGTTCCAGATATTCGATTCGAATATGATAATACATTGGAAACATCCGAACGAATTGATGCGTTATTGGAAAATTTGGATATTGGTGATTGATTTTTATGGGGGATATCATGTATGATGACAAAGAACGGGATATGGATTATTCTATTTAAACGTTAATTGATGAGTATAATGGTATACCGTGCTGGGAACGTCAAGATACTGTGATTGGGAAAGTTACGTATATAGCCGTGATCGGTTGTATCAAAATTGAATATGAAAATTTGGGACTTTTACATTTGGCGATATGTGAATTAAAAAAGTTTCCGAGTAAACCAGATAATACAAGATGATATTGGTTTCATAACTGAGAATTCTGGTTTTTAATATGTGTTTAATCATTTAATGTATATTATTACATTTTCGCATAAAAATAGGTTGCAAGAATTTTAATACTGGTATATCATTGCCGCAAAGGGTTGTACGGTCAATGAATCAAAAAAATATAAGAAATTTTTCAATTGTTGCACACATAGATCACGGAAAATCTACGTTATCGGACCGCTTGATTGAAATTACCGGTGGATTGCAATCACGTGAAATGAAGGCCCAGGTTTTGGATTCGATGGATATTGAACGTGAACGAGGTATCACGATTAAGGCCCAAACGGTTCGTTTGAATTATGTGGCACGTGATGGACAACAATATCAGTTAAATTTAATGGATACCCCGGGACATGTGGATTTTTCATACGAAGTATCGCGCAGTTTGGCCGCGTGTGAGGGGGCGTTGGTTTTGGTTGATGCAACCCAGGGTGTTCAGGCACAAACGTTGGCAAATGCATATTTGGCATTGGACAATGATTTGGAAATGTTGCCTGTGTTAAACAAGATTGATTTACCGTCTAGTGATGTTGATGGAACACGTGAACAAATTACGGATGTTATTGGTTTGGATGCATCAAATGCGTTATGTGTATCTGGAAAAACAGGGGATGGTGTTCCTGAATTATTAGAAGAAATTGTGCAAAAGTTACCGGCGCCTAGTGGG
>JAZUKY010000040.1:0-3682 GCA_045643525.1 Candidatus Enterousia sp.
AAAATATTCATACGTGATAATTTCGGATTTACATCTGGTGCAAATTTTTCAGCCAAAACTGTGGCACGTAAATTTGCGGGTGTTAAATGATTATAATACAAATATGAAATTGCCTGGGCTGATTCAACAGATTTCACCCCCGCCCAAGATGCAACCCCAAACAGTAATGAAATACGATGACGAACAATATATTCACCCAACCCCGCCCATAACATACGCATTACCAATGCATTTTCACGATATTCTGGTGCAACACAGGCACGTGACATTTCAACAATATTTCCTTTGAACTTTTTAATTTTTGAAATATTAAATTCATTTTCCGTATAAAAGCCGCCCATTTTTTCAGCTGCATTTCTATCAATAATACGATATGTTCCGACAACACGTCCATTATGAAACACCGCCATGTAATCCGCAAATCGATCATATGAATCATATTCTTCACGTAAATTTTTTTGTTCTTCGGTTGCGGATGCCCCTTCTTCTTCAACAAAAACATCATATCGCAATTGTCGTACCTGACGACGTTCATCCTTGTTACGCGTCAAACGTACTTCGAAATCACGAACCTTAATAGCCATAAATAAATCCTTTTTATAAATATATACAGGAAGATTATCAAAGAATCTGCATATTATCAATTATTTTCTTGTCTTTTTAATCTATTCTAACATTTATAAAAAATGTCCCAATGGGGACATTTTTTATTTTAATTTATCTGCCAATTCTGCAATTGCAATTGCATACCAATTGGAACTGTTCCATTTTTTTATACGATAAAAATTTGGATACGTTAAATATGCCGTTATAACCGTTTGTGGTAAAATATCTGCATCCATATCAACTGTTGAATCAACAGATTCACGCATATCTGCAATCGTTTTTGTATCTGCAACCAATCCCGCCGTAATATCCGCCAATGGTATTGGTGTTCCATTCGGATTTGTAACCCCCATTGCGGCCCATTCATTTAATGGACGACGTGTATTACCATCCAACAACGACAAATCAAAATCTGCAGGTAAAATAACACGTCGTGCAATACGTTCATTCGGATTCCATCCCAATTTGTGTAAATAATTTCCGGCACTGGCCATTGCGTCACCAACACTGTTGATAATATCAATTTTTCCATCATTATTGCCATCAACACCATATTGTGCCAATGTGGTTGGAATAAATTGAAAATGCCCCATAGCTCCGGCCCAACTGCCGTGAATATTTTCGATTGATAATTTATTTTTATCCGCAATTTTCATCAACGCCAATAATTGATTCGTAAAAAATGTTTCACGACGCCCATCATACATCAATGTTAAAAACGCATCTGACAAACGGTACGCAGCCTTAAATTCACCATAATTAGATTCCATTCCCCAAAACGCCAGAATAACATTTGATTGAATGCCATATTTTTTTTCAACACGTGACAACAATGTCGGATATTGCGAACGCATTTTTCGTCCATTTACAACACGTTTTTGATTAACTGCACGTTCCAAATATTGATCCAAAGTCAACTTAAATTCCGATTGATTTTTATCACTTTTTACAATACGCGGTATAAAAGACGGTGTTTTTAATGTCGCATCTATTGTTGTTTGTGAAATCTTTTGTTCACGTGCCCGCACACGCACACCATCAACAATCGATTCCCAACGTTCCATATCAAATTCCCCCACTGATGAATATGCTGAACTTAATACAATAAACGACAAAACCCACGCACCCAATATGCGTTTAACAAATGAATTTTTTATCATTTTTCCCCCATTAAAATGCGTATTTTACACCCAAAGATATACCAAATGATTGCCAATTTGCATATTTCAATTGGTCTTCATATTTTTCTGTATGTGCCGGAACGGTTTCTAATACCGGTACCAAAACCACCTGACCGGCGGTATTCGTAACCTCTTGATATACATACTGACCATATTCATCCAACATGAACGTCGTATATTCTGCAACATATAATTCACCACCAACCTTGCCCACATGATACATGCTGGTATCAACCTTTAACGATAATTGAACACGATCGGATAATTTATAATTGTATTCCATTTCTGCAGAATACGAATACGAACCGTTACTGCCCTCATCCAAGAAACTGGGGTTCTGTTGCCAATCTGTACGATTTGGCCATGTACCTTCGGATGAATATTTGGGCATACCAACCTGAACATAAAAACGCAATTTATCATTCAAAGTCATCTGTTTTTCAATTTCTAACCCTAAATACAGACCACTCCACGTTGTGTTATATATATGCGTCGTTCCATCAACACGCACCGGTCCATCACCACCAATAATAACACAATCACCCTCGGCCACACCCCACGGCAAATCACCCATCGCAGATTCCCAATCAATTGTTCCTATTGTATCACCCAACACAATAGACCCACCGGT
Source organism: Candidatus Enterousia sp. (assembly GCA_045643525.1). Taxonomy (GTDB): domain Bacteria; phylum Pseudomonadota; class Alphaproteobacteria; order Rs-D84; family Rs-D84; genus Enterousia. The sequence continues at coordinate 2,419 of JAZUKY010000040.1, forward strand.
CGACGCCAATGGGACAACCTTAATATCCTCTGGCGACATACAAACCTGATACCAATCTTCTTTCGGAGCAATATCGATTGGTAACGCATAATAATTCCCATTATCGTCACCATAAACATAATCACCACCACTGGTCATCAACGGTAAATATACCCCTTGGTTCGGATATATATGGTTTGACATTTCCAAATTATGCTTAAAAATTTCATAACCAATTGTCGGCGACAATTTCCAACCGGCAACATCCCAAACATGGCGTGCCCCAATTCCCAAACGCAAACGATTTGTACTGCCCGTTTGATCACCCATAGAAATGGTAAATATACCAATATCCGGATACGCCCAATCATATGGTTCCAAATCGTAATCCATTGACAGACCGCCACTTTCATATTGGCCGTACGAATATTCACCATACACAAACAAATCAAAATTACGCAAATTGAAATTATGTTGTGCCTTTACACCGATTTCATTAAATATCATATCATCCCATTCCAAAATGGAATTAACACTGCTTTTAAATGAAAAATCCGCAAAACGTCGCGTATATTGTGCTGTTACCGTTGTTGCACTTTCCGATTCCGCCGGCATTGCGATACCATTTGCCGTCATCGCCCCACCAAATACAGAATTTGACATTTGTTGACGTGGAACCTGATACGTATACGAACGACTGCCTACAACCTGTTTATTACCAGATTGTCCAACATAACGTGTATAACCCTGGTTTTGATATACATTATATCCAATCTGATTGGCATTTTGACCTGTGCCCTTTTGATAATATGCGGGCACCCCCTCATTCGATGCAAACGCACCAAACGATGCACACAACGTGGCAAAAAATGCTATATAACTACACTTCATAATCTAAACTATGTGCATTATATCATAAAAAAGCGAATATTTAAAATGTTTTTATACGAACACCTTTGACTGGATTTTTTTTTTGATTGTTTTATTATACCAACAAATGACAAATGCACATAACATATACATTCACACCCCATTTTGCATATCAAAATGCAAATATTGTGCGTTTTATTCATTTGCAAACCCGTCCCCCGATTGGGATATGTATACAAACGGCATAATAAACGAAATTAAATATTGGGCCGATACCGTCGGTAAATTTTCTGTCCCAACAATATTTTTCGGTGGTGGCACACCGTCTTTAATACCACCGAAAACGCTGGAAACTATAATACATACAATCAATAAATACTTTGACATATCCCCAGATTGTGAAATTACAATGGAA
>JAZUKY010000041.1:0-12990 GCA_045643525.1 Candidatus Enterousia sp.
GTAGCTATGTGCGGAACAGAGAACCGCTGAAAGCATCTAAGCGGGAAGCTGGTCGCAAGATAAGATATCCCCATGAGATCAGTTCTAGACTAGGACATTGAGAGGCTGTCGGAGTAAGTCCCGGGAGGGATTTAGCTTAACAGTACTAATCGAACCATTGTCTTTTTATCTTATCGTTTGATTTTTCAAACGACTGCTTGAAGAGAACGTTGACAATTGATTCTGAAAATTGTATTATGATGTTCGCTGGATTTATTCTGGTGATTATTGAGCGGGAGCCACCCTCTGTTCCATTCCGAACCAGACAGGGAAACCCCGTATCGCCGATGGTACTTTGGCTTAAGCCACGGAAGAGTAGGTCGTCGCCAGAATAAATCCAGTTTTAGATATATAGACCGAGTTAATACCGCCCAAGTGGCGGTTTTTTGCTGGGATTTTTATGGAGAGGGAAAACGTAAAAGAAAAACGGAAAAACATGAAAGAACAGCAAGTGATTAAAATTTTATCTGATGTATTAAAATCGTTATGTAATGTAAATACCACTGTTCGTATTGGAAAAATATGGACAAACTTGTATTCTAGAAATGATGATTTATATCGTGAAACATGTAATGGTAAATATTGGCCAAATTTGAATATAAAAGATAATGAAAATTATAATACACCATTGTTAACAACCGGTGTGATGGGTTTTGGGGCGATGTTTACCAATGATTGTTATGCAGTTAATTGGGATTTGGGCGGTGGAATATATATTCAACGTGATAAATTTGAAACATCGTATATTATACATACACCGAATGGTCAGTGTAAAGATAGTGATTTGAACGATGAATTGCGTATGGATTTTGATTTAATTATGCAGGCAATTTTTACAAAAACACCGATAAATCATTCTAATGATGAATGGAATAAATTAAAAAGACGTAATAATTATACGTTAGGTTTAAAAAATGATGTTTTAAAGACGGTTGCATACGAAATATTAAATGATAATCGTTTGCATCGTCGCAGAAAGCAAAGTAAATATAAAATTGCTTTGGATAATATAAGAAAACTTGGTGTATATGAAACACCACGTTTGGAATCAAAAATTATGGAAATTAAATCCAAAGTCAAATAAAACAAAATCCCCATCGTGTTTGTGGGGATTTTTTTATTCTGCTAACGCCCATATCCCGAAGCCCCTCCTGTGGGGTATTTATTATATGATGTATTTTACAGTATTTATGGTTTAATCGATAAAATTGGGTGTGTTTTTGTTTAATGCATGCTTGACATTTATATTTTTTGTAATATTGTTATACGTAATAAAGGATTTTAAAATGAAAAGTATATTTATAGCAGTATTTGTGTTGATATGTGTCCCCTGTATTGCAAATGCAGAATATTTTCGTATTGCCGATGATGGGGTGTATGAAATTCGTGTTAATGATTGTTCTATTGAATCTATGCAACGGGTGTTAAATTGGGCAACTGTGACCAAACGGGCGATGATTACAACTGTTAAATGTGATTATAAACCTGCTGTACATTCGGCTGTTATTACACTGGTTGATAAATATACATCATATGAACAATTGCGTGTTTGGGTTGAGAAATAAAAATTCATTTCTAATAAAATGTGAAATGCTTGATAAGAAAAAAATGATCGTATGTAAAATTGTCCCCCAAAGATTCGGGCTTTGGGGGTATTTTTATATAAAAAAATATTGTGCATAGTGGCCAATAAAAAATGCAATTATTGATATCAATGTGCATACTGTTAACATTTCAATAAATCTTGGAAAAAATTTGGTGCGTTGAATTTTTGCACCAATGCTATTGAATATTGTTATTATAATGATTACCACTATATATGTGGATATCGTTGCAAGAAATCTGTTGGTAATAAGTATGAATGGTAATATCAATAATAAACATGTTGTGAAATATGCTGTGCCTGTGCAAATTGCTGTTCGGGCGGCATGGATATTGTATTCGACCCGGTGTGCTAAATAATTTGAAGCCCCCATTGATAAACTGGCGGTTACAGATGATATGATACAGGTTAATATTATTTCTATACGTGATATTGATGTAAATGCCAGACCGGCAATTAATCCGGTTAACGATACAATTGCGTCATGCATTCCCAAGGCGAATGCACCTATGTTATTATTAAATTGTGATTTGTATGACATATTGAATATTATTTATACAATCGATTGTTTTTGCATCAGGATTTATGGCACAATAAAAATATGATTTTATCACGTGATTTTTTTACAGACGAACCGATTAATGTTGCCAGAAATTTATTGGGAACATATTTGTGCCGTCGTATGCCAGATGGTGAAATTATTCGTGCAAAAATATGTGATGTTGAATTATATCATGAATCTGAACGTGGTTGTCATGCATATAATGGGCGGCGAACATCTGCAAATGATGCAATGTTTTTGAATGGCGGCTATGCATATGTGTATTTATGTTATGGTATGTATAATATGTTTAATATTGTTGTTGGAAAATCCGATGTTGGTGCCGCGGTATTTGTTCGTGCATTGGAATATGATGGGTGTAATGGACCGGGAAAATTAACACGTAAATTAAATATTACATGTAACGATAATAAATCAGATTTGTGTAATTTGGATTCTGATATTTGGATAGAGGCTGAAAATGATAATCCCCCAAAAATCAATACAGGTATGCGTATAGGTATTGATTTTGCTGGTGATGATGCAAAATTACCGTGGCGTTTTGTTATTCGTGACAGTCTATATCTGTCGCACCCAATATAACACCACCCTGACGTGCGATAATTGTTTTATTGGCGTCTAAAATAACGACTGTGCTGGGTGTGTTCCCCATTTGTTGATATTGATTATCTATGACAATTATATTTGGGAATTGTTTACGGATATCGTCTGCATTTTTTAATGGCGGCATTCCGGAAATATTTGCTGATGATGTGGCCAGACAATGTCCGTCAATGATTTCACATAAATCATGAAACGGTTTATAATTTGGTACCCGAACACCACCAAATACACTTGTATCGTTTCCCGAAACTGGTGTTCCGATTGTCAAAGCACCAGGCCAATATTTTTTTGCCAAATCAAGTGCATGTCGTGGAAAATGTTTCATATATGGCGTCAAATTTTGCAATTTATTTGACATAATAATCAAATGTTTATTTGTTGGGCGTTGTTTGATTTCAAATATGGCGTTTGCCCCCATTGGTGTTGGTAATGCCCCCAGGCCCCAAACCGTATCTGTTGGAAATGCAATAACCCCACCATTACGTAAATGCGTATTTAATTTTTTTATAAAGATGGGGTCCTGTAAATTAGTCATCTGATTTTTTAGTGTATGTTTTGATTGAATTCATATCTGTTACAAGATTTGATTAACTCTATGGCATCTTTTGTTTTCAAACTTTGTGGTATTTGGTTGCCTGGTAAAAACAGGTTCGCTGATAAAATTTGTGGAATACCGTTTTTATTTGCTGTTGATTTGTATAATATTTCCATGTGGCATTTTTCAATCGGTTTATCGTTTAGGGTTGATATTGTTATAACCTCGCTGTTGCCATATCTGGTACTGGTGACACGTGAATCTTTTAACATGTCGTTAACCATGTATGTGATTTCATTGGAATTAATATTTGGGATGTTTTTGTTTTTTGTATGCATTTTTATTGCCTTTTAGTATAAATTTTGGATTAAAAACTGTATGTAACGGCCAAACCGGCAAAATTAAATCCCCGGTTTGGGTATGTAAAACTGCCGTTTGAAAAGTGTATTGTAAATATTTCCATGCGTAAAGCGTTTGAAATATTTTTACCAATAAAAAACTTTTCCCCGAATGTCAGTCTGCTGTCAACCCAGCGATCTGATTTATTACGCATATATGGCCCCATCCCAATCCCCATATACATGTCGTGGTATTGCAACAATGCCACATCCCATGAAATACCCATTCCGAAAAATGATAGACCGTGTCCACCATTATATCCCAGGTTTTGAATCATATTCAAATTTATGCGTGCATCTAATCTGAATATTTCAGTTGGTTGGCTGTATTGGGCCATAACCATTGTTTGTGGTGAAATATCCCAAATGCCCGGTGCAATTAATTTTAATAATGTTCCATCACCTGTGCTTTGTGCGGCATATATGGCAATGCTGTTTTGTGTGTTGGGCGCAAACATAACATTTGCATTGGCAACACATGATGTCATTGCGATAATTGCATACAAAGGTACAGAATGATATTTTGTCATTGGTGAAATTATATCAATGTTTTTATGGTTTGCAAAAATAAATTTATTGACCAAATGGTTATATATTCCTAGTATATTATTCATAAACCCAAAGGAGATCTTAATGAAAAAATTTTTAATTATAGGTATATCTTGTGTTATGGCAACAACCGCTGACGCGGGGTGGTTTTCCAATTTGTTCAGCGATAAAACAGAAGAACCAACCACATTGGCACAGGCATGTAATACAGATGAAGTAACCACAATTTGTCCAGAAATTTTATTGGGGCAAAAAACGTTACAGGAATGTTTGATGGAAAATGTATCAAAATTATCTAGCAAATGTGCTAATTTTGTGAAAAAAAGTATAAATTCCAAAGTTGAACAGGTTAAATCTGGGGTAACCATAGGTCAGGAAACGGTTAGCAATACCGGAACCGCAAAACAGGCCGAGGTAAATGAAAAAATTCAAAACGTAAAAAATTCTGCCCGGGGGGTAAAGACAGGGGTAAAACAAGCATCGGACAGTATAAAACAAACGGGGCAAGCCTTTAAAACATTATTCTAAATCTAAACCCGCATTTAATGCGGGTTTTCTTGTTTACAGGGTGGGTGAAAAATGGTATAATATCAATATATGGGTGTGCTGTATATTGCGGTATATTATCGTAATGATTGCGGATTTTCACCCCCACAGGGAGATTATTTATGAAAAAACATAATGGCACAGAGGTTTATAAAAACGCAGTCGGAACAATGTGTTTGTTGGCTGGGGCGTTTTTTGTTTGTTCAACGTTGGTGTCTATGCGATCTGTATTAGCTGATCCGATTGCACCGGTGAATATGACAAATTCACAACCAAATACCGCATCACCGCGCAGTGCATCCGGACGTCGTAATACGGTTACATCCCGTACGGCAACAAATGCCCGTGTTGTAAATTCCGGTGCCGATCGTACAACATCAACTGTGGCTGGACGTGGGGTTGCATCCCGTAATCGTGGAACGGCGATGCGGACAAATACAGGGAATGTATCCAGTGAAACAACCGTAACACGTGGGGTTTCGGCACGTAATAAAACGAATACAGTCGCCCGCAATAATGCAACAACATCAAATGTTACAACAAATCGTTCGGTTCGTGTCCGTACAGGGACCAATGGTCGTTCAACCCAGGCACGTATTTCGTTACAGGGAACAGCCATCCGTGGCAGTTCAACCAGTGTAACAAACAATTATACATATTTGCAGGGAAAATTGTATGCGGGTAATTATTCGAATATTATCGATTCCCAAACAGGGTTGATTTCTGCTGATGCGTATTCCACATGTTTAGAGGCGTATTATACCTGTATGGATGAAATTTGTACCGCCCGTAATGCCGCACAACGTCGTTGTGCCTGTGCCGGTCGTGTCAAAGCCTTTGCAGAGGCGGAAACCGCATTGGAAACAGCAAATGAAGAGTTAATAAAAGTATCTGGTGAATTGGCATTATTGGTTGCCAATAAAGGAAAGGATGTCAGCAGTGCATTCCAATTAACCGATGCTGAAAAAGTTATGAATTGTGTTTCATGGAAAGATGTTACAGATCATTATGGCACAAGTTCGTCAGAGGCCATAGAATGGTGTAGTAATCATGGTATATATGGTAATAATGGCGGTAATGTTTCGACATGTAGCAAGCCATCATATTGTTCGGAATCGGGTAATAATTTCGGTTTTGATGTATCATCTATTGATGGTAATTCCAGTGATATTATGGCGTCATTGAAATCGTGGGCAGATGCCAAAGAAAGTACATTGACGATTTTGACGAATAATACAACACAATTAACAGATGCATTCAGTAATTTGTCGAATGTTGTTTCAAATATGTCTGGAATCAGTGGTTCGTTGAATAGTTCGGATTCTTTGCAGGACAGTTTGGCTGAAACATGGGGATATGATTTGTTTGCATATGCACACAATAATGTTTGCAGTCGTGTTTTGGATTCTTGTTTTAATGGTATTTACGAGGGTTGTGGTACCCCACCAAGTGGCGGTAAATGTGCAAATGGTAATACGTCAAATTGTCCATATAATTATAACAGTAAAATTAATGTGTCATCATCCGGTGATATAACGTTGGTTGAGCGTGGGACGAACAGTAATTCTGTTAATGCCAGTGCAACGTGTTTTGGATATACATCAACGTCGGGTGATCCATATGCGTCGTTACGTGGACCGGTTGCTGATGCCCGTCGCAGTGTGATGAATAAATATTTGTTGGATGCCAATGCCGATTGTGATGCATACGGTGAACAATTGCGTACAACTGCACAAAATATTGGTTATCAAAAGGTTGCCGCACAACAGGCATTGCAACAAAAACGTTTGGAATTTGTTCAGGAAGAAGAACAAACAATTTCTACGGAATTCGCGGCGGCACGCAGCAATTTCAACGAATGTTTGTCTGAATTGTATGACTGTTATACGGATACAGCAGAATCCAATAAAAATTGGTCTACGTCACGTATAAAAACGTATTGTCAACAGGTTGCAAACGTTCCACATTGTTATGAGACCATGGTTTGTGATGCACCGAATAATAAATTGTCTGCAGTTATTACACGTGATGCTGGAAGTTCCAAGTGTACAAACTCAGAAGAGTACGAACAAAATACATGTAGAAATGTTATAACGTTGAACGAAATATTAAGCAGTTCGTATGCAGATGGTAAAGATGAAAACACCAGTGCCGGGATGCGTGAAAAATGTTTGAATGGTATCGGCATAAATGGTGTTCGTTCTTGGACCAAGGCTTATGACGGTGAAGAGTGGGGTGACTAATCAAAGAATTGATAAAAAATAAAAGGAATCGCCATTTTATGGCGATTTTTTGTTTTTGGAAAAGGTCATGTTTTACAATATTAATTATCGAAAATAAAAAAACGCCCAAACGGGCGTTTATAATTATTTTGCTTCGTCTGGTTCGATGAACACAGTTTTACGATCGCCATTGCCACGTTTAAATTTAACAATACCTGCAATTTTTGCAAATAAAGTATGGTCTTTACCCATGCCAACATTCAATCCTGGATGTACAGATGTACCACGTTGACGAATGATGATGTTACCTGGGATAACATGGCTGCCACCGGATTTTTTTATACCCAGTCTGCGTCCTTCTGAGTCGCGTCCATTAGTGGTCGCCGAACCTGCTTTCTTATGTGCCATAATTTAACTCCTTTGGATATTCGGGGTTTTCATTAACCCTTGATTTCCGTAATTTTTAAAACGGTCACAAATTGACGATGACCCTTGGTGCGACGATAATTCTGACGACGTTTCTTTTTGAAAACTAGAACTTTATCGTTGCGTTTTTGTTCAATAACCTGGGCAATAATTTTGGCACCATTGATTAATGGGGTTCCAATTTTGTCGCCAATCATCAAGACTTGGTCGAATTCGACTGTCCCTTCGGCGTTCAGTTTTTCAACTTTTACAATATCGCCCGCTTGGACACGATACTGTTTACCGCCTGTTTGAAAGATTGCAAAATCGCTCATTTTCTTTCTCTTATATTTCTGTTCTTGTTAATGTTTTGTTTAAAAACCGATACAAATATAATGTTTTTTAATTAAAAAGTCAAGGTTTTGCATAAAAAATTAGACAAATGTTTATTTTTTGTTTGTCTGTAATAAAATGTCGTCTGATTTTATGTATTCTGGACTGGTGGCATTTAACGATTGTTTGGCACGTTTGGCATATATTTTTGCCTGTTCAATGTTGCCCATCATGTTATAATATTCGGCACGGGCCCAATCAGCACGCCCGTCTGTATATGTGCGACTTAATATCCAATATGCCAAAGGCGTTGGGGTATTTAATATTGATTGTTTTGCCAATTGTATTGCGGATGTAATATCGTCTGGGTTGTTGCGTTCGGCCAATACCAACGCCAATGCGGTTTGAATTTGTGGTGCGTTGTTTGATAATTTAAGGCTGTGTTTATATGCAATAATACTGTCGTCATAGTGTCCCAATTGATATTCAATATCACCCAACAGTTCATAAAAATACGGATTTTGTGGGGTGCGCGATATTAATGTTTTTGTGCCTGTTATGGCTGCATTCAAACGCCCCGTACGCATTGCGGATATTGCACGTGCGTAAATTGCAGCATTTGATTTGTTTGAATACGGATATATTGATTTAATCTGTTCGGGATTATTTAAATAACCAATTAATTTTGCACGTACCAATTCATATTCATCGATATTGGTTGTAGAAACATACGTTTTTTTTAAATCCATTTTATTTATTCTGTCGCGAATATTTTTTAATCGTTCACGTGTTAATGGATGATTAATCCGATTTGGATTGATTGTGGCTTCGGCGGCGGCTGTATTTTCAAGCATTTGTTCAAAAATATTAATAAATCCATTTGGGTTTAGGTTGGCCCGAACCATTAAATCCAATCCCATGTTATCAGCGATGCGTTCTTCATCACGTGAAAATGATAGTATTGATTGTGTTGCCACACCGCCAGAGCCAGCTAATATCCCCGCACCTAATGATGAATTCCCGCCCATGGCCATTAAACCGATTCCCAATGCTTGAATAAACATCATTCGTTTCATTTCGGTGTCCAATCGTGCAGACATTTGAACCATGTGCCCACCCAATGTGTGTCCTAATTCGTGGGCAATTACTGCCTGTAATGCATCGGGGGATTTTATTTGGGTTAACAATCCTGTATAAATATATATGTCGTCACCGCCGGCAACAAATGCATTAAAATCATCATTGGCAATAATATGGATTTGTAATCTGTTGTCTGGAATGTTTGCAGTGCGCGTTAACGGTGTTATTAATTTGGTTAACAAGATTTCTGTTTCTGTATCATTAATGGATGTTATTGCACGTGCATTTGTTGCAAATAACATTAATGTAGTAAAAAAAATAATCACATTTTTACGCACTGATTTTGGCCCCCTGGTCAAAAATAAACATTAAATCTTGGGTCCAATTATCTGGGGTGGATGTATTTGTTGCGGCGGTGGTTGCCAAACGAAATAAATCACGATGTTCATGCCAATCAACAAAATGGTAATTTATCCAACCGCTTTGCCGTATGCCAACTAATTCGCCCGTTCCACGCATTATTAAATCTTGTTCTGCAATAACAAAACCATCATCGGTTTCGCACAGGGTATCTAAGCGTTTTATGCCGGTTTCAGAAATATTATTGCCATATATCAATATGCAATATGATTGTTGATTACCACGTCCGACACGCCCACGTAATTGATGCAACGCTGCCAATCCGAATTGTTCTGCATTTTCAATTACTATTATTGTGGCATGTGGAACATCAATGCCAACCTCTATTACAGTGGTGGCGACTAATATTGGAATATTTGAATTTTGGGATGCAAAATCGGCCATTATCTTATCACGTTCCCGTTTGTCCATTTGGCCATGAACCATGGCTGTATTTGGAAATATTTGTTTCAAAAACTCATATCTGGCGGTTGCGTTTGATAAATTGTTTGGTGTATTTTCGTTGTCACAAACCAACGGACATATCCAAAATACCTGGGCCCCCGTGGTAATTTGCGTTTTTAATCGGTTGACCAATTCATTTATGCGTGCTGTGGACAATTTAGTTGTTTTTATTGGAATTCGTCCCGCGGGTTTTTCATTTATAACGGATATATCCATATCACCATACATTGTCATTGATAATGTTCGCGGAATTGGGGTGGCGGACAGTGCCAAAACATCTGTATTATTACCTTTGGCACGTAATGATTCACGTTGTGATACACCAAAACGATGTTGTTCATCGATTATAACCAGCCCCAGGTCCTTGTAAATAACATCATCGGAAAATAATGCGTGTGTTCCGACAACAATACGTGTTCGGCCGGAACGTATAGATGTCAATTTTTCACGTCTGTTGGTGCCTTTGTCACGACCCGTTAATATATCGCATACAATACCAATTTTGTCACACAAATTTTTTAATTTTGTAAAATGTTGCATTGCCAATGTATCTGTTGGTGCCAATATTGCGGTTTGACCACCAGATTCGGCCATTTTTATTGCGGCGGCCAATGCGACGATGGTTTTACCACTGCCAACATCACCTTGGACCAATCGCATCATTGGGATGGTATTATCCATGTCAGAAAATATTTCATTAATTGTACGTTTTTGGGCACCTGTTAATTCAAATGGTGTTGCATTGTAAAATTTTGATATTAAATCGTATTTTTTTTGACGTTTATCCCGTCTGTTTTGTATTGATTGTCGATTGCGTCGACTGATTGCAATGGCAGATTGTTGTGCTAATAATTCCCAATATGCTAATTTAACAATAAACGGTGAATTTGGTGCCAAATCATCGGGGCATGTTGGATAATGTACATGTCGCAAGGCATCAAAAAATTCACATTCATTTGTATCGTTTTTTAATGTTATTTTATTGTCCAGTGTGGAAAATATTTGGTCACGTACTGCGGAAAAAGTTTTTTGGGTTAATCCCTCGCCTGCGGGATAGATTGCCTGAATTGATGGAATTTTTTCTGCATTTTGTAATTCTTCGATAAAATCGGGATGATTTATTGTTGGTTTGGCCGATTTTTCCAGTTTGCCACTGATCATACGCCATGTGCCAATTGGCATTTTTGCCAACCAATAATCCAAGAATTTGCCGTTGAAAAATTGAATAATGACTGTATTGCCGGTTTTGTCGGAACAGATTATCTGGGTTGGACTGCGACGACCATGAAAAAAACGTCCAGCCCTGTGTGATTTTATTTGTAACGGGATTTTTATTGTATCACCTGGTGTGGCATCAGATATGCATTCGGTAACATCACGTGGGCGAACATATGAAGGGGTGTGTAATAAAAAATCCAGTATTCGGCGTCCACCCAAAATATCGCAGAAACGTGACGCTAATACCGGGCCAACACCGCGAACAAATTGTAAATCCGTATTTAAAAAATCGAACAATTCTTTTTTCATATATATGAAATTTACCTAAATTTGGATAAATAGGCAATAAATAAAACGCCCATTTGGGCGTTTTATTTATTTTGTAATGTTTGTATTTTCTAAATCCATAATTGCTGAAAACGTGGCTTCGGCAACCTTTTTATCACCGACCATTGCAACACCATGGAATTTATACATACGCATTTTGCTCATTAACAATTCTACATGTAATTCCAACACATCGCCTGGGGTTACCATATTGGAAAAACGAATTTTATCCATTGTGGTAAAATATCCCAATGCTTTTCCATCTTTCACCCCTAAATGATGCAAAACAATAAAACATGCTGTTTGTGCCAATGCCTCAATCTGCAAAACGCCAGGCATAACGGGTTTTTGTGGAAAATGGCCAGAACACCAAAATTCGTCATCCCGAACATAGTGTATTCCAATACCATGTTTTTCATCGAATTCACGTATTTCATCGATTAAGCGCATTGCACCACGATGTGGAATTGCCTGTTCTATTTCTTTTGCCCCAATCATAAAAATCTCCCTTGGTTTTTAATTGTGTGCGTTTTTCTTAATCCATGCGCATTGACGCAAGAATTCAGTACCAGGGGCGGCAGGGTAACCCATATGACGCTGACCATCAGGGACAGTTCTGAATACACCACTTTGGGCGCCCACTTCGGCATCGTTTCCGATATGAACGCCATTTGCAACCCCAACGTGACCGCCCAACAAAGCACGATCACCAATAACCACGCCACCCGCCAGTCCAACGCCGGACGCCAGAAAACATTCACGTCCGACAACCACGCCATGTGCGATTTGGCACAGGTTATCAATCTTTGTTCCGTCACCAATCATTGTATCTGTCATTGCGCCGCGATCGATACATGTGTTGGAACCCACAGATACGCGGTCGCCCAAAACAACCCGACCAACATGTGGAATAAATACGTTATGCCCGTCTTGACGGGTATAGCCAAAACCATTTTTTCCGATAACGGCATTTGCATTAATTATGCATTCGGCACCAATTGTCGCATTTTCAATATGCGCACCTGTTTGAACAATTGTTCCGCGGCCAATCGTAACATTGCGACCGATAAATGCCCCCGGATATATTTTTACATCTGGTTCAATAACGGCACCGCGTTCAATCGTTGCGTATTGTCCAATATATACTGTTCGTTTGGCACGAAAATATACCCCACGTTCAATTGTTGCATCGCGGGAAATGCCAAAACGCGTTTTTTCGCGATATATTTCACCCAATATTTTCACAATATTGCCACGTGGACTGTCTGTTACTAATAATGTTGCACCCGCTGGGGCATCATTAATGTGTTCCGGTTGAACCAAAATCACACTGGCTTTGGTGTTTTTTAATACATCCAGTGGCAAGATTTTAAATGCGGCACTGTTGCGTTCTGTTGAATAAAATGCCAATTGACCAGGTTTAGCATCCGCAATAGGGGCAATGCCACGTATAATTGTATTGGGGTTGCCACGTAATTCTAAACCGAATTTTTTTGCCAAATTTCCGGCTGTTGTTTTTGTTGCCGCTGGGGCAAATAAAGATTTAATTTTGTTTAACATATTGTGATTATACGAAATATTTTTTAAATTAAAAGCAGAAAGTGTATATGTCAAAAATTGACAAATTATAAAAAAACACCGTCCATTTGGACGGTGTTTTTAGATTTTACTGTTTATTAAAATCCCAATGGTGTATTCATTTTGAC
>JAZUKY010000042.1:0-2337 GCA_045643525.1 Candidatus Enterousia sp.
GTATTTATATATTAGTATTCAAAGCAGTTTTTTTACCTTGATTATTTTTCATACGAACAAATTATGTTAATACATCGTATTTTATATAATTTTTTACTTAGTTCACAATAACAAACATAAAAACATATCACAAAAGCCAAAATTTATCCCCCACAAAAATACATATATTGTTGTGTTTTTTGCATAATTTTTATACAAATACAAACAAACATAATTATGATTACACAAAAAAAACAAAATCCAAAGAATTAAAGTATTTTTTTATTGTCAAACAAATTTAAAACAATACAAATGGCAACCTGTTCCTGTTATCGAATATAACTTTTTATTTTTAGCCATTTATATACAACAAAGACAATATTTGTATTAACAAATGATTATATAAAACACCATTAAAAAAACGGTGCAAAAAAACTTGAAATCAATTATAAAAAACATGTATAATTTGGACATGTTAACAAATTTACAAATTTCTAATATCGTATTGATAGAAAAACTGAACCTAGAATTCGGTTCTGGTTTAAATGTATTAACTGGTGAAACAGGGGCTGGAAAGAGTATATTATTAGATGCATTGTCTTTGGCACTAGGAGCCCGATCGGACACCGGATTAATTCGTCATGGCTGCGAAACCGCATCGGTTGTGGCTGTATTCGACAATGCCAACGATACAGTTCAAGAAATACTGAACGAAAACGATATAGAATACGATAACGAATTGATTTTACGCAGAACATTGAATCTTGATGGCAAGAGCAGGGCATGGATTAACGATATTCCTGTATCTATAAAAACATTAAAGCTGGTTGGTGACAATTTGGTCGAAATACACGGTCAATTTGCAAACCATGCGTTATTAGATCAATCAACACATCTTGATACATTAGATGAATTTGGAATATTACATATCAAAAATTATAATAATTTAATAGATGCAACAAATCGTGCATATTCAGAATACCACACGGCTTCAACACGATTAACGCAATTACAAAAAATATTAGAAAATGCGGCCACTGAACGGGACTTTTTAGAACACAATATCGCAGAATTACAAACATTAAATCCAAAAATTGGCGAAGAACAGGAATTGGCAACAATGCGTGCAACGATGATGGCCGCAGAAAAGGATGCCGCCATTTTAACAGAAGCTACCCAAACATTGTGTCCACATGGTCAATCGTTAGAATCCCAAATATGTTCCGCTGCACATATTCTACAAAGAATAAAAACAGACCCAAACCCGTTTCAAAACCAAATAAATCAATTATACGATGCGGCAGAGGTTATTGCCACAATATCACAAAGTTTAACCCCATCGGAAATCGATATATCCAGTTTAGATACTGTTGAAGAACGTTTGTTCGCAATTCGTGCAGCAGCACGTAAACACCACGTTCACCCGGATGAATTACCAGAAAAACTAAAAAATTTAACACAACAACTAAATACCATAGACAATTCGGACACAGAACTAAAACAAACAATTGAATTTACTAAAAATTGTCAAAAACGTTTTTATGATTATGCAAAACAATTAACAATTGCCAGAACACAGGCCGCGAACGAATTACGTAATAAATTGGTTGCAGAATTACCAGATTTAAAATTGGCCCAGGCTGATTTCGCCGTTCAAATATCTGATACCTCTCCAACAGCAAATGGTATAAACGATATTACATTTATGATTAAAACCAATCCTGGAATGCCATTTTCACCTCTACATCGGGCAGCATCTGGCGGGGAATTATCACGTTTAATGTTGGCAATACGTGTTATTTTAACATCAAAAAATAATGCCCATACATTTATTTTTGATGAAATTGATACGGGTATAAGCGGTGCCACCGCCAGTGCAGTTGGTTCACGGCTAAAACGTTTGGCAAACGATTCCCAGGCATTGGTAATTACTCATTCAGCCCAAGTTGCGGGTTTTGCAAACCATCACTTTAAAATCGAAAAAAACGCAAATGAATCAACCACTACTACAACCGTTTCAGAAATAAAAGGTGACAATCGTATATATGAGATTGCCAGAATTATAAGTGGTTCCGAACTAACACCGGATTCCATTGCCGCTGCAAAAACACTTATAAAATAACCATTTTACGACAATTGGCATCCGGTATATTGTATATTAAATTTTTATCACACCATCTGCAAACTCTAACATCGCAGGTCGCAAAGATTTTTCAGCACGACTAATTATATTTCCCGCCTCATCACGAACAATCGCATAGCCCCGTGTCAATACACTGCGATAACTTAACGAATCTAACATTTTTTCCAAATATACGATTGCCTGAACAAGTCGGAGGCCAAGCGGTCTTAGGAAGA
>JAZUKY010000043.1:0-3232 GCA_045643525.1 Candidatus Enterousia sp.
GATTTGCCCACACGTGCGAAGTATTCTCTTTTAGACGAACTATCTCCACTTTATTTTTACCGCGTACACGCCCATAATTCTCGCAAAAAATGCCTTAAAAAATAATAAAAAACGATAAAAAAAGAGTCTTCATTTTTACCTAAGTTTATTTTAAATTTCTTAAGTAAAAACAATGACTTAATCCTGGCGGATGGTGAGGGATTCGAACCCCCGGACGAGTTGCCCCGTCAGCGGTTTTCAAGACCGTCGCATTCGACCGCTCTGCCAACCATCCGAAACTTTATTTCCACACGGTCTTTCAAACCGGCGGTTTTGTTCGCTGTTCGCACCTATCGGTGCTGCTCACCACTCGTTAGCGTGCGAACGGCACTAACGTTTGTTCTTACGGACTCGTATGCAAGACCGTCGCATTCGACCGCACAGCCCGCCATCCGAAAGATTAAAACCACACCGACACATGATATCAATGCCCACGTATTCTATACATTTTTTTTGTTAAACGCAACCATAAAATACAATACAAACAAAATTTGTAAAAATCACATATTCGTCGTATTAATATCAAAATCTGCAAACGCATCACGGCAATCTGGATTCATGGTCAAATTTCGCATTTCATCGGCCGACAGTATGGATTTAAATACATCAACAATAAATCTGCATATATTATTTATTGAATGTTCCCTATATTTACCATGTTTGGTCATTAAATATAAATTAAAATGACAATCCCAACCGGGCAATGAAAATTCCACAATATCGGGCAAATATTTTATCATAAAAAACGGTACTAATGACACCAGATTTTCCGATTGAACCAATGCCAACTGCATTTCTGAATTCGACACAACATAATCCAATGCTTTGGCTGTATTTCTGCGTTCTTCATATTTTGGATCGTATATCGCCGTTTCTGTATTTATCACCAAATGATGATTATTTAATAAATCATCAATAGATTTTGGTAATCCCTGCTCTGCTATGTGGCGTTTTGTTGTAATTAATGCAATTCGAACAGGTATCTTAAACAGCACATCAACATCTGGAGATCTGATATATTCATACGTTAAACAAACATCGGCATTATCCATACTGTTGCGATTCATTTCCTGTAACCCGATTACCTGAAATACAATTTCTGGGTGCATTTGTCGCATTTTATGCAAAAATTTTTGCTGAAATGTTGTAAAGCACATATTTGGAACCGCAATACGTATCGTTTCTGATTTGGTTTGATCCGAAAATCTGTATGGAAACGATGACAAGGCATTATTCATCCGTTCCATTATTTTACAAATCTGGATCCCAGTTGATGTAATTTTTAATCCATGACTTTGTCTGACACACAATTTTGCATTTAATATGCGTTCCAACAAACACATTTCAGATGATAAATTTGATTGTCGCATTCCCAATTCATCTGCGGCACGTTTAATTTGGCCGTATCGGGCCACGACGACAAAATGTGCCAACAATTTATACAGCAGTATGTTTTTTTGAACAGACATACCACAATTGTTACACAACAAAAAAATACTGTCAATACACCACGTTTATAACTCTGATTTATATTTTTTTCATATTTCTTTTAATCCTGGGGATGTTATCATATATAACAAACAATCCAAGGGGTTATAAAATGATGTACGCAACCGTAAGTTTACGAAAACCCAGCCGCAGTATAATTGATGATTTTATTGTGGGTATTGAACAAATTATTTTCAAACAAAAATTATATGAAATATATGACCCCAGCAAGGTATCTGTAAAAAAACGTATCGAAAATCTGTGTGAACACACACAAAATAAATAATTAAAATTTTGTATAAACAGTTTTCGTATTTTTACAATATTTATATATTTGTGACATTTTACCCGTCACAAACAGTTTTTTTTCGGTATTTTAAATATACAACCGTATTTTTTATCATTTTTCATAAAAATGAATAATTTTATACACTTTTAGCTGACAATTGGTGTGTTTGTATTATATTATCTGACAAAGAACAGGTAACGATTACAAATTTATTTGATATAGCCGCCGAACCAAAGTAGTGAACGTCCTAAAATAGGCAATGTATGTAAAGAGGTAAAAAAACATGTTCTTATTATATAATGTTACATACAGTAAAAATAACACAATAAAAACGCCCGCTTTTGGCGGGTATTTTCTTATTAAAATCTTAAGTAAGATCAATAACTTATTTCTGGCGGAGACGAAGGGATTCGAACCCCTGTTACCCTTACCGGTATACTACATTTCCAATGTAGCGCACTAGACCAACTATGCGACGTCTCCGGATTCTTTTATTCTGCGTCGTCATCTGATGCGTCATCTGCATCCTTTTCAACAGACAACACATCCCCCAATTCAGCATCAATTTCACGCAATAATGGATCTTCGGTTGCGGTAACTTCTAACGAATCCGCCCCATCAATTGCGGCAGGTGTTTCTTTATACGATTGCACAAATTCATGACGAACCGCGTTTACATCCAATTTACCACTGGCAATTTCACGCAACGCAACAACCGTCATTTTATCATTACGTTTATCAATAACCGATGCCGCCCCACCATTTAAATCGCGAACACGCTGTGATGCCAACATTCCCAATTCATAACGACTGTCCACAAATGGTAATGTATCCGAATTTGTTGTACGTGCCATAATCAAAATCCTTTGTTGAAATCATTTTTAACTAGATTATAATGCATTATGGATGATAAAAATGCAAGCAGAAAATAATAAAAACAACATTAAAACACTGTCTATGGGATGCCGATTAAATGCATTGGAATCTGAAAAAATTCAAAACATGCTGTCAACAATCATTCCCTGTGCGATTTTGGTTAATACATGTGCCGTCACAGCAGAGGCCGAACGTCAATCCGGCCAAACCGTTCGTCGTCTGGCACGCGAAAATCCAAATGCACCAATTTTTGTTACCGGATGTGCCGCAACACGCAATTCAGGGTTATTTTCTGAAATTCCCAACACCATTGTTATTCCAAATTCTGATAAATTAAGTCCATCTGCATACATAGGTGCCCTGAATTCTGTACCATGCAATTTTACAACCGAAAAAATTACCGTGTTTTCACATTGTGATACCCCAATGTCCAAACAATTTATTCAGGTTCAAAATGGATGCAATCATGCGTGCACATATTGCGTTACACGTTTATTACGGGGGCACAGTATATCGTTTGATTACACAGATATTTTATCC
>JAZUKY010000044.1:0-4919 GCA_045643525.1 Candidatus Enterousia sp.
TACCACCACCATAATCACAACGAAATGTTTCCAGATATGCACGCATGTCGGCCTCGGCCTGTTCATCTGATTTGGCCTCTGATATGGCGGATGCCAACTGCATTCCACCAATACCCGCCGCCGCCATCGATGCCGCCCCCAGTGCTTTATTTGCTGTACTGGTTTCTTTGGCCCGGGCCGCATCATATGCCTGTTGCTTTTCCGCAATTAATTTTTGGTGTTCTTCTTCACTCATTTCAGGTTCTGTGGATTCTTCGTTCCCGGATTCTTCTGATTGTTCTGCATCGTCTGAATTTCCCACATCCGCCGGTACACATGCCGTCCCATACGTCACAGATTCGCACCCACCGGTCCCTTTATCACACGTTTTTCCATCTGTGTTTAAATCTTCTGTTTTTTTATTTTCTAAAACATAACCATCATTGCATTCTGTTGGATAACACTTACCATTAATACGTTTTTCGGTTTCGGCATTTTCTATCGATCTACACGCAACAACCGTTGCCCCCTCCAGATCATATGACTCAGATTTTAAAACAATCGTATAATCATTATGATAAAATTGTTCTGCTAAAACATTTTCAGTTACATATCCTATATAGGAAATATTCACTCGTGCATCACTTGAAATATTTTTCAATAAAAATCTACCATTCGCATCTGTTATTGTCCCCGTCGTCGTACTATCAATTACGATATTTACCCCCAGAATTGGTTCTTTTGTATCTTCATCTATAACCGTTCCTTGTATATTAATTTTAACTGGTTTATCATTTGTGGTCTGTACAGTTTCCGTGGCATTCCCAACACTATGCATCGTAAAAAAAACAACAATTACCAATGAAAAACATAAAAAATTAAACCTATGCATTTTCCCGTCCCTAAAAAATATATTTATATCGAAAACATATCACATTTTTACAATTTGTTTCAACAACAAATGATTTTTATAATGGCTTTTTAAGCGATAAATTATTTATCAACAAATTTTATTGATAAAAACACAAAATAAAAGTAACATGTTCGTGTAAATCAAAGGTGAATTATTATGAAAAATATTATTATCACATCTGTTATTACCATTTCATTATCGGCATGTACCGTTAATATGGTCCCATCCAATTACAGTGGTCCATCATCAACGTACAATACCGTTGATACCGGAAAAATTAATACGGTCAAAGAAGGCGTTATCACCAGTGCCCGTCCCGTCAAAATCGCAACGCAAAATGGTTCGATTGGAACAATCGCAGGTGCCGTTGCAGGTGGAACCGCGGGAAATGAAATTGGTAAAAGCATTGCCCAAAAACATAAAAATCATAAAAATACCGCAAAAGTTCTTGGAACCACCGCTGGTATCTTATTGGGTGGATATTTAGGTGGCAAAACCCAAGAAACATTATCAGCATCTGATGGAATTGAATATATTGTAAAATTAAGTAATGGTGAATTGATAACATTAACCCAGACCGCCGATACAGTATATTCCGTTGGTCAATCTGTATATATTATGGATGGTTCAAATGGTTCACGTGCACGTATTGTTGCCAAATAACAACCATTTAATTTAATAAAAAATGCCCCGATTGGGGCGTTTTTTAATCGATGTTTGTGTACTCACAAAAACCTTCATTGGTATCACAACGGTTAATTGTCCCTTCGCTGATAAAATATCCCTGTGGGTGTAAACATGCCGGACAAACGGATGGGGCCTCGATCCCAATGTGCCAATTGCCACAATTTGTGCAACGCCACATAACAACTTTGTCCTGTTTAAACAATGTTCCATTTTCAATTGCATCAACCAATGCACGAAAACGTGATTCATGATAACGTTCGGCATAACCAATATTTTTCAAAATTTCTGCGATTGCGGGGAAACCCTCCTGTGCGGCAATCTGTGCAAATTTTGGATACATATCTGTATTTTCATCATTTTCACCAAACGCGGCGGAACGTAAATTTTCCAATGTGGTACCAATTTTACCGGCCGGAAACGATGCGGTTATTTCAACAACGCCCCCCTCTAACATTTTAAACAAACGGGATGCATGTTCACGTTCCTGTTCCGCTGTTTCTAAAAATATTTTTGCGATTGCCTGATATCCCTCATCCTTGGCACGGGATGCAAAAAACGAATAACGATTACGTGCCTGTGATTCACCGGCGAACGCCAACATTATATTTTTTTCTGTTTGTGTTCCCTTTAATGATACCTGTGACATTTTTTCTCCTTTGTTTTTTATTCCATTATAATCAAATTTATTAAAAAATTCACAATTTTTGTTATGTTTATCTTCCTGTGACAATGCGTTTTACAATTTGTAATCCCAAACCTTTTACATACCGGGTCACATTTTTAACATATTGAACTATTTTATTATCTTCACAATTTACATTTTTATGAATTAAATCACTGTATTCATCGTACAATCGAATTCCCAAAAATGCACGGGCACGGGCCACATTGTCACCATACGCCCAATATGTACCATCCCGGGTTTTATATTTTGCAACAACCATTGTTGAATCGTTAATAACGTACCAACCATAACAATTATATCCAACGATATTGGCCGAATAATATTCAAAGTGATTTTTTTCTGTATTTTCCAAACGTTTACCCAAAACAAAATATTTATCACGAACCTTTATGACATTCGCATCAAATTTATTCTGAACACGCCATTGCCCCGCAACAAAATCAACATCATTTGGGGACAATGTTCGCAATGGAATTTCTTCTAATTGCGTTCCTACCGATTTAAATGCCATTTTACCACCCGCACAATCACGTTCATACGCATCAAACTTTCCTTTGGCACCACCGCGTGATTCATCACAAAATTCAGACAATTTATTCATCAATATTTTCCCCTGTTTCATTTTTAATAATTTCTAAAAATCTTTGTTCCACACGTGCAATTAAATCATTAATTCCAATTTGCCCAGCGGCACTGATGGCAATAATTTCGGGCATTTTTTTACGTCCAAATGATTTTTTAAATGCATTCATTTTTTCCGTTAATTCATCGGTATCAATTGCATCAATTTTGTTTATGACGACCATTTCTGGTTTATCCAACAAACCACCACCATACGAATCCATTTCATGACGAATCGCAGAATATCGTCCACCCCAATCCGGTTCGGTACCATCAATAACATGTAAAATCATTTTTGTTCGTTCGGCATGTCCCAAAAATTTATCCCCCAAACCAACACCGGTGTGCGCCCCCTGAATCAATCCGGGCAAATCAACCATAACAAATTCACGATTATGTGCATACATAACACCCAGTTGTGGATTTACGGTTGTAAATGGATAATTTGCAATTTTTGGTCGGGCCGATGTTACCGTAGATAATAGCGTAGATTTACCCGCATTTGGAAAGCCAACCAAACCTATATCTGCAATCAATTTTAATTGTAATATAACGGTGCGTTCTTCACCCGGCAAACCATCGTTTGCCTGACGTGGGGTGCGGTTTGTTGGACTTTTGAAATGCAAATTTCCCCACCCGCCATTACCACCACGGGCGGCACGATATTCCATACCATCTTGGTTTAAATCGGCATATTCAATTTCTTCGTTTTCTGACAAAATAACTGTCCCCGTTGGCACAGGTAAAACCAATGTTTCACCAGACGAACCCGTACGCATTTTTCCCATTCCGTTTTGCCCACGTTCGGCAACAAATTTCGTTTTATAACGATAATCTATTAATGTATTAACATTTGGGACCGCCCGAAAAACAATATCACCGCCACGACCACCATCACCACCATTTGGTCCACCGAATTCAATATACTTTTCACGACGAAAACTGGCACTGCCATTACCACCATGTCCCGCCTGAATAAAAATTTTTGCTCTATCTAAAAATTTCATAATTTCAACCTTATTTTTTCCCATTATAACTTAAAAACTTGCAATTTCCACCGCAAAGATTATAATATTTCATGTCGCATATGCGAAGATGATTCTGAATCCGTTGCGGAATAGTCGTTTTGGACCCGGGGGCGGTACCCGGCATCTCCACCAATAAAAATTACGGGGATGACACAGTTTCGACAGGCGCAGTAAAGGCAAACCGGTTGAATTCGACGTGGCGTCGTAAAAGGCCAATTAAAAACTGAATGGCGATAGAATCGCTGCGAACGACAATGTTCGCTTTGCAATGGCTGCCTAAGATGGCACAGAATATGATTGGCAATTGTTGATTATATTCATTTTTGCTATTGCGGGGTTGTCGGGTACCTGGCACCAGAAACCCGACATTTAGTTACATCATATTGATTTAAGGTAAAAAACAAAGGGAATAAAAATGTTTGGTAAAATAAAAAGAATATTCTTTACAGGAATTTTTGGTATTTTATACATTTCTTATATTGCACAATTCGTATATGTTTTGGGTTTTGTTGATGTTATGGAACACAAATTCGCATTATTGGCGGCATTAACTGTTGAATGGTTGGTTTTAATTGCAGCACGTTATTTGTCAAAACGTTCCAGCAACACCGCACAACACAATGTTTTTCGTCGTCGTTAAGTTATAGAAATCGACAAAAAAATAAAAATTCCCCATATTTGGGGATTTTTATTTGACTTGAAAACAACATCTAAACACCCTATATTATAAATCACCATGAAAGAATATATATTACCTTTTAACGACGTTGTTATCCATCCGGGAACAACAATGCCACTGTTTGTAAATCACCCATCGGCAATCGCCTGTATACAGGCGGCAAATGCCCCAGATGCATCAAAACGTATCGTTATCGTTCCGCAACGTACCGGTGGTGTTCCAACCGAAGAATCCGATATATATCATGCGGGTGTTTTGGCGGATATAACAAATGTTTTGCACCTGCCCGATGGCAGTTTACATTGTATTATTCAGGCACGAACCGCC
>JAZUKY010000045.1:0-9963 GCA_045643525.1 Candidatus Enterousia sp.
TTGCCAACAACAATTTCACCCGATACCCCCGCATTTTCTGCAATTTGGGCACATGGTTGTGTTAATGCACGACGAATAATATCGATACCCACATTTTGATCTGTATTTATTCCTTGCAATGTTTCTAATGCCTTTACACTACGAACCAATGCGATGCCACCACCGGCAACGATACCTTCGGCGACGGCGGCACGTGTTGCGGCCAATGCATCATCAACACTGTCTTTCTTTTCTTTTACCTCTACCTCGGTCATACCGCCAACTTTGATAACGGCAACGCCACCAACTAATTTGGCCAAACGTTCCGACAATTTTTCACGATCGTAATCACTGGTTGTTGTTGATAATAATTTGCGAATTTCATCTGCACGTGCTGCAATCGCATCTGCATTGCCGGCACCTTGGGCCAACAGGGTGTTATCTTTGCTGACAACAACTTTCTTGGCTGACCCCAATACCGCGGGTGAAATATTTTCAAATGTCATTCCCATATCGTCTGAAATGACTGTTGCCCCCGTTACGGCTGCAATATCTTTTAACATTTCTTTGCGACGGTCGCCAAACCCTGGGGCTTTGACTGCACAAACTTTTAGACCACCACGCAGGCGATTTAATACCAATGTCGCCAACGCTTCGGATTCTACATCTTCGGCAATGATTAACAATGGACGTCCCTGTTGTGCAATTGGTTCCAAAATTGGTAATAATGCTTGCAATCCTGTAATTTTCTTTTCGGATACTAATATCTGGGCACCATCTAATTCAGCCAACATTTTTTCACTGTTTGTAACAAAATATGGTGACATAAATCCTTGGTCAAATTGCATTCCCTCAACAACATCTATTTCTGTTTCCAACCCCTTGGCTTCTTCAACTGTTATAACCCCCTCTTTGCCGACACGTTCCATTGCATTTGCAATTTTTTCACCGATATCACGATCCGAATTTGCAGAAATTGTTGCAACTTGGGCGATTTCTGCACTGTCTTTGACTGGGCGGGCATGTTTTTCGATATCGGCAACAACCGCATTCACAGCCATATCAATACCACGTTTTACATCCATCGGATTCATCCCCGCGGCAATCACACGACGACCCTCACGTATAATTTTTTGTGCCAACACGGTCGCTGTCGTTGTGCCATCACCCGCATCATCTCCGGCTTTTTTTGCAACTTCTTGAACCATACGTGCACCAATATTTTCAATTGGATCTTTTAATGATACCGCTTTGGCCACTGTGACACCGTCTTTGGTTGCGGCTGGTGTTCCGTATGATTTTTCAATAACAACGGTACGGCCCTTGGGGCCCATTGTTATTTTTACAGCATTGGCTAATTTATCAACGCCTGCTGCTAATTTATCTGTATCAAAAACAATATCTTTTGCCATTTATTTTCTCCTTTTTATAAAATTCCCAAAATATCAGATTCTTTGATTAAAACATAATCTTTGCCATCAATTTTAACTTCGTTTACAGATGATGCCCATTTTGCAAACAGAACGGTATCGCCATTTTTTACCGTCATCGGAACACGTACACCGTTATCATATATACCATCACCAGTTGCAATAACGTGGCCACGTGATGGTTTTTCACGTGCATTATCTGGAATAAATATTCCACCCGCTGTTTTATTTTCTTCTTCGATGCGTTCCAATAAAACATAATTATTCAATGGTTTAAACATATTAATTTTCTCCTTTGATTTTTTGTTATATCACTTATGCCTTAATTACTGCCAATGGTTGTAATTTAACAACAATATCAACCAAATCTTCTTGTTCTAACATGACAATGTCGATATCTTTGTATGCGGATGGTGCTTCATCTAAATCATCTACACCACGAATTGCATGCAAAATTCCCTGTTGATTCATTAATTCTTGTTCTTTTTCTACGCTTAATTCTTCACGTGCTTGTTTGCGTGACATTTTGCGGCCCGCACCATGTGAACACGAACATAATGATTCTGGGTTACCTTTGCCTTGGACAATATATGAACATGTTCCTTGTGAACCTGGGATTATACCTTGGGTTCCTTTTCTGGCCAATGTTGCACCCTTGCGATGGACCCAAACATTTTTACCAAAATGACTTTCCATCACGACATAGTTGTGTTGAATATTTATTCTGTCATCAAATGTTACATCTGGCATCACCGTTTTAAATGCATCCTCAATTCTTTGGGCCATTAAATCACGATTTGCATTGGAAAATTGCAAACATAAACGCATTTCTGCCAGATATTCATGAAATTCCGGGGTTCCTTTTGGTAAAAACGCTAATTCGTTTTTAACTATTTCGTCGTGTTTCCACATTTTACATAATTTTTCCGCTTTTTCATTGTAATATTCTGCAACCTGTTTACCCAAATTACGTGAACCGGAATGAATCATAAACCAAATGTGGTTGTCATCACCTTTTTGAATCTCTATGAAATGATTGCCACCACCCAATGTTCCGATTTGACGTTTTGCGGCATGATATTGTTTTGAACAAATGTTTAATTTTTGCCATTCGGCTAATTCAAAAACAGGACTTTCTTGGTCTTGAGTATGATGATTAAAACCAACAGGGACAGTATTGCGTATTAACGATAATATTTGTTTTAATTTTTCAGTGTCTATATCTGTCAAAGATGTCTTAACGGCCAACATACCACAGCCAATATCAACCCCGACCATATTTGGACATACTGCATCTTCCAATGCAACGACCCCACCAATTGGCATGCCATAACCCGAATGAGTATCAGGCATTAAACATACATTGCCAATCAAATACGGATGTTTTGCGATGTTCAGTGCCTGTTGAATTGCATTTTCTTCTGGCTCGGAACACCACGATAAAACTCTTTCTGCTATTTGTTTCATATTTTATCCTTTTTTACCTTGGTGGGGCCACGGCATAATAAATACACGTTCCCAAATACAGTATCAATGAATACATTTACATGCAAATGCACAATCTTGTGTTTTCGTAAATATAATACAATACAGATTATTTTCAAGACTTGATTTTATATGGTTATTGTAATACGGTAACCCCCATCAAGACAAGGGGAATAAATATTATGTATGATTCAAATAATGTTTTTGCCAAAATAATTCGCGGTGAAATTCCATGTAAACAGGTATACAGTGATGAATATGCATTGGCATTTTACGATGTTAATCCACGTGCCAAAACACATGTTTTGGTTGTTCCACGTGGCCCGTATACAGATATTTATGATTTTACATCAAATGCCCCAATTGAATTTCAAATGGGATTTTGGCGTGCGGTTCGCAATACTGTCAATGAATTGGGATTAACGGGTGGATTTCGTTCGGTGGCTAATACTGGGGCCACAGCGGGGCAAAGCGTTTTTCATTTCCATTTACACATTATGAGTGATGAACGATTCAAAACAGATTTTTAATATTCGTGTAATTCCGCGTGCCCGTCAGAACAAGGTTGTTTTGGCCGACGACGGTTCGTTACGTGTTTATACAACAGCGGCACCCACCGATGGTGATGCAAATACGGCGGTAATAAAAATGCTGGCCAAACATTTTGATGTTCCAAAGACCAGCATACAAATTATTCGTGGTGCCACGTCACGCGATAAGGTTATTGCGTTTTAATAATTTAAAACCTTTGATATTAATTCTTCGGGGGTTTCGGCAGCGTGCATATTGTAATCTTCGGGACGAACAAAAAATCCGCAATCTTGCATATGGATTAATAAACGTGCAAATGGTGCCCAGAAATTTTTTGTATTCATAAAAAACAATGGTTTATTTGTTTCACCGATTTGTTGCATTGTCATAATATCTGTTAATTCGTTTAATGTTCCTGTTCCACCCGGTAAAATTACAAAACCATCGGACAATTCGAACATTTTTTGTTTCCGTTCGTTGACACCATTAACAATTTCAAATTGATTTAAATTATCGTGCATTGGTTCCTGTTTAGCAACAACATCGTGTGTGGTTATACCCGTAACATGACCACCTGCATTTAATGCCGCATTTGCAACGGTGCCCATTAAACCAACATTACCCCCACCAAATACAATACGAATACCATTTTTTGCCAACATTTCCCCGATTTTGGCGGCATCTTGTGCGTATGCTGTATCACGACCGAATTGATGTCCGCAATAAACTGCAACAGATTTTAATTTTCCAGACATTTTTCTTTTTCCTTTATTTTTGTAAATTATACCATAAAATATAACGCAATGAATGAGAAATTTGTTCGTTTTATTGGTAAATATTCTAATAAACGTTTGGCCGTTGCGGTCAGTGGCGGTGTTGATTCTGTTTGTTTGCTGTCATGGTTGGTAAAATTAAAAATGAACGTGGTGTGTTTACATGTGAACCATGGATTGCGTCCCGCCGCCGTGGTTGAGGCCCAATATGTCCAAGATTTATGTAAAAAATATGATGTACCATGTCATGTTTTGTATTGGACAGGTGAAAAACCAACCACCGGGTTAGAGGCCGCCGCCCGTGATGCCAGATATAAATTGTTGACAGATTTTTGTCGTGATAATGGCATAGATACATTGGTTATTGCACACCAGGCGGACGATCAAATTGAAACATTTTTGTTAAATTTAGCCCGTGGCAGTGGGGTTTCCGGATTGGCGGCCATACGTCGCGAATCGTATCGTGATGGTATAATGATTTTACGACCATTGTTGGATGTTAAACGTGATGAATTAAAAAAATATTGTACAGATAATAATATTAAATATTTTTCTGATGAAATGAACACAGATGAACAGTTTGCACGTGTTCGTATGCGGCAACGCCGACATGTCTTAAGTGATGAACTGGGCATTTCTGATGAACGTATTTTATTGGCTATTGATAATTTATCACGCAGTCGTGATGCATTGGATTGGTATGTTTCGAATATGGTTGATACTGTGCTTAAAAACAGACGGGCCGTATTTCATGAAACTTTTCTATTTGACGTCCCCCTTGATATTAGATTAAAGTTTATCAGTACCGTGGTTCAGCGTATTGGTCAAAATTTATATCCGCCACGTCTGCAATCTGTGCAACGTGCGGTTGATATGTTGGGGACAGATTGCCAATTTACGTTGGGACATTGTACTTTGCGACGATGGAATGGTAATATTTTAATCGTACCAGAGGGGACAAAAACAAGTTTTAGGATAAAAGATGACAGAAAAAAAGAATAAAATAAAATTTTTTATAAAACGTGACAAAGCATCAATATTTTTGGCCATTTTTGCGGCATTATTTATCGCATTGATTGCGGGTAAAAACAGTGGTTTTATGGGCTTGGTTGAAAGCCAACGTCCCGTTGAATTAAGTTTTTCTGATGTTTTACGTCGTGCATCTGATATTAAAACAATGAATATACATGGTAACGATGTGGCTGGTGAATTAACTGATGGTACAAAATATGTTGCATCAATTACACACGATCCGGATATGTTGGCTAATTTATCAAAATCTGGTGCATATATAACAATTGATACATCAAAAAGTATATTGGAATATTTATCCACAGGCTTAACAATCATTTTAACGTTATTATTTATATTTTGGATTTTTCGTGCCTTTCGTGGTGGGGCGGGTGGTTTACCACGTGGCATGATGCCAAATCCGACTAAAATTACCACGGGAAAATCAAAAACGACCTTTAAAGATGTTGCGGGTATTGAATCTGAAAAACAGGAATTGGCAGAAATAGTTGATTTTTTAAAAAACAAAGAAAAGTTTTGTGCTGTTGGTGCCCGTGTTCCACGTGGTGTTTTGTTGGCGGGTGAACCGGGGACGGGTAAAACATTATTGGCACGTGCCATTGCGGGTGAGGCAGGGGTTCCATTTTTTGCCGCCTCGGGCAGTGATTTTTCCGGAATTATTGTTGGTTTGGGGGTTGCAAAAATCAAAGAAATTTTTGAAATGGCAAAACATTCTGCACCATGTATTTTATTTATTGACGAAATTGATGCGATTGGTCAGCGACGCAGTACACATTCATATAATGATCAGGATCGTGAACAAACATTGAATCAATTGTTGATTGAAATGGATGGTTTCGCAAATGATACCGGTATCATAGTTATTGGTGCAACAAATCGTCCAGATATGTTGGATGCGGCATTATTACGTCCCGGTCGCTTTGATCGTCAGGTACATATTGAATTACCAGATATGTCCGGCCGTAATGAAATTTTAAATTTATATGCGAAAAAGGTAAAAATTGATTCGGATGTTAATTTACAGGATGTTGCACGTGGCACCACAGGTTTTTCAGGTGCCGATTTGGAAAATTTATTGAACGAGGCGGCTTTGCACGCGGTACGTGCCGGTCGCAAAGCAATTGCCACCCCAGATATTGAAGAGGCACGCGATAAAATATTGATGGGCCCACGCAAGGTTCGCAAAATGCGTCCACAGGATAAAAAATTAACCGCTTATCACGAGGCAGGCCATGCATTCGTCAGTATGATGTATGCAGATGTTACCGATCCAATACACAAGGCAACCATTATTCCACGTGGACGTGCGTTGGGTATGGTTCAACATTTACCAATTGATGACAAGGTTTCAATGACATTGGCAGAGGTTCGTGCGAATTTGGCGGTATCATTGGCGGGACGTGCCGCCGAAGAAGTTTTCTTTGGTACTGATAAAATTACCACAGGTGCCGAAAGTGATATTGCGTCGGCCACACGTTTGGCACGATATTCTGTTACAACCGCCGGTTTGTCACCAAAAATTGGTTTGGCTGCAATAAATCAGGTTGCAACATTTGGTATGCGGACGGCATTAGAAAATGCATCGGATAAAACCGCAGAAATGGTTGATGCTGAAATTAAACGTTGGTTAGATGATGCATACGCAGATGCCAAAAAGATATTAACCAAAAATCGGACAAAAATGGAAAAATTGGCCAATCAATTATTGGAACGTGAAACATTGACCGGTGATGAAATACGTGAAATTGTTTTGGGAAAATCAAAGGCAATACCGAAAAAAACAGTGAAAAAACAACAAAAAACAAAAAATGGAAAATAATCCGGATATTAAATTTGAAATATTGCAAATGTCACCCACAAATACCAATTCTGTATTGGTATCTGTTGGTGATATGGCGGTTATTTTTGATCCGTGGGGACGGGCGGATGATTGGGATCGTGTGTTGATGGAACGAAAATTAAAATTGCATGCAATTTATGCAACACATGGACACAGTGATCATATTTCGGCAGCCCCGTATTTGTCGGAAAAATATGGCATTTCATGGTTTTTAAATAATGCTGATAATGATTTAATTATGTGGGGAAATCCGTTATTGGAATATTTTGAGATACCAACGATTGAATCCGGATTTATTAATGCTGAAAATTTAATATCAGGGATAACGGAAATTTTACCGGGGGTAAAAATGCATACTGTATTAACCCCCGGACATTCTGCAGGTTCGGTGGTATTTTATTTTCCAGATTTTGATATATTAATTGCCGGTGATACCATATTCCGTGACGGGGTTGGACGAACAGATTTACCGGGGGGCAATACGGTTCAGTTACATGCATCGATTCAGAAAATCAAAGAAATGAATTTGCCAGACGAAACGTATGTTGTTCATGGTCATGGAATTGATTCAACGGTTGGTTGGTTACGACAAAATCATCCGGCATTTTTATCTGAAAAAAATTGCAGTTGTTGTGATAATGGTGGATGTTGTGGTCATCATTGTTGCGGTTGTAAACATTGATTGCGTTGTTTTGGTATGGAATAATATGCAGTGAATGGATGCAGGGATACATAAATTGAATGTGCAGTGAAACGTTATCGCTGCATATCGCAGGTTGCAGTGATACAATATTTAATTGTTTTTTGTGGTGCAAAATAAAATAACATTATTTATAATATTGGGGATAAAATTAATTATTCAGAAATTTGATCTAAATCTGTGATAACGGTAACGCCGCTTTGTGTCCATTCAGATATTTTATTTTCCAAATCCATTATATTATTTTCATTTAACCAAAATATTGGTTTTTTATTGTTTGATCTGGCAACATTTAATAATTCCGATACGGGTGACGTTTTTTGTTTGCCCTGGGCAAACCAATTCGGTTCATCTGCAATCCAAAAATCGTCATCATCGTGGATTGCGATTGCAAATTTATCTGTAATCACAACAGAATTTTCTATATTTTCCAATGTAATATTTTTTTCGGACAAATATTGGATCAATTGTTGTTCGGCCGCACTGATTGGAATATCATCCGTATCGGTGTCGTCATCATTATCATCATCAAATTTTACATCTGTAAATGTTGGCATTGTATCAAAGTTTATATCGGAAAACATCGGGGCCTTATCGGCGGTATCATCGGCAAACTCAAATTCATCTGGTAATGGTAATTTACCGTCACCGGTATTAATAAATTTTTTTTCTTCATTTTCTGATGGCGTGTCATGAATCAACACATTTTGTGTCGGTGCAGGTTGTGGATTTTGGACCATAACCGGAACCAATTGTGGTTGTTGTGGCAATGCATCCTGGGGATTTTCAGATAATGTTGATGTTTTTTCTGACACGTCATCAGATTTAATTGCAGATTGTTTAAATTGTGATATATCAACGGTGGATTGACGTAATTTCATGAATTGGTGATTTAATTCGGGTGGCAATTTTTTTTGCGGCATTTGCAATGTCGGTTGTTCTATTAAATTTTCTTTTATCGTATCCGGTTCGGTTGTATTTTCAGTTTTTTTGTTTATTACTGGTACTGGAATTGTAATCAACGGTTTTTTTGTCCGTAAAATAATCATAGTTGTCGCAGCATATAATGGTAATGCCGCCAAAGTTAATATTCCAAAAACAAAACCACCAAATCCATGCAGGCGTGCATTAGACACCCGAATCCAATTTTGCACAGAAAACATATCAAAATTAAATAAAAATTGCAAAATACACCACATAATTGTGATATAGCACGCCGTCCAAATTATGGCATGCTTATGACCGGACAAAAATTCCCAAATTTGTTTCATAATATGAAAGTTTAGACACTGTTTGTATGTTTGTCAACAATTTTATTGGTAAGTGTATTGGATTAAAATCCCTGGATTTTTTCAAAAAAACATAAAAAAAGTCTTTTTTTATTTACGGTTTTATGGCATAATGAATAACAAAAGGAAAAATAAGGGAGATATTCTATGCATAAATTATCAAAGTTTTTCGGGGCTTCATGGCTGACTATATTGGCTGTGATGTGCACGGCATCTGTTGATGCGGCAACCGGTCGTGCGACGGCGACAACGTCTGCAAATCGTGCACGTCCATTGGCGGGCTTTGTTTCGGTCAGTGCGGGGACAACCGGTAATTATGCGGGAAGTACGTCTAATAATTCATCTACGAATGTATCAAATAACAGTGGTACGAATACGGGGACGTCGACGTCAACAGATGAAGATGAAAGTGCCAAGTGTGGCAGTTTTACGGTTTCAAACTGTATGGATTCGGTACAAAGTTGTATTGAAAGTGGTGCGTTGCCACATGGTATGAATGATTTGTTTAACGAAGATTTGCGTAATTCAATCATGAATGGAATGAATTTGTGTGCCACGCAGGTTGATAAATGTATTAATGATGTTCAGGTTTTGGGGGCGGACAAGGTATGTAATCGTGTGTACAAAGGTGCGTCGGATGTTTGGATTGACTTTAATTCGCGTAAGGTTCAACCGGAATATTACAGCTTTGTTTTGCGTAAAACGGGGTTGACACCGCATCAGGCCGAAAATACGTGTTTGTTGTTGGATCGTAATACATATGGAAAATCATTTGGTGCCGTTGGTCAGGGACAGGTTGTAACTGGTGAATATAACGATAAAATTAATGCGTATAACGGTTCGGGTGATATGAAGTCAAATCCACAGGGTGTCAGTGTTAACGAAAATGGTGATGTTGATGCCG
>JAZUKY010000046.1:0-8500 GCA_045643525.1 Candidatus Enterousia sp.
GGCTGCACATCCTGTACAACTGGCAGTTGCTTGATATGGATCACTGGCCCCAGGTTTTGGTGTATGATATCCAGACTCGCATTCTACACTGGGGGTACAAGTTTCTGAACTCTTATTAATTACTGCACTTTCTACACCAGCACCCCTTGTAAGGCTGTTACATTCATGTACTTGACATGACAATTTTACCTCATTATTATTCCATTGGACAGTTTGCCAACTTTTGACATAACTTGCTTGTTTATTACCTAAACATTCCGCATTACATGTTGTTTGCCCTGCACCACTTGTTGTTTTACCGTTTTGACATGGCGAACACTTAGTTTGACCAGTACTACTGGTATATGATCCTTTGACACAAGCGGTACAGGCCTCACTTTCAGACGTTTTCGCCGTCCCTGCCCCATATTTGCCGGCCGCACATTTCGTACATGATGTTTGTCCGGTTTTATCCTGATAAGTCCCGGCCGGACATTCTTTACATGACGCTTTACCTGTTTCGTCTTGATATTTACCGGCCGGACAAGCTATATGCCCTGTGGTGGAACTGCTTACACTGTAATAATTAACATTATGGGCCGGACAATAATGCCCCGTTTCACAAGTAGTAAAAGTGACGTCTCCTGCTTTGGCAATATACTTTCCCCCAGGAACTTTTGCTAAACATTCAGTATATCTTGTTTTACCAGTACCATCGGTATATGGATAGGTCCCCCCACCATAACTAAAGCATGGTTCACACCAAGTATCATTTCTGAATGCCCCGTAATTGCAGATATTTACGCTGCACGGCTTTTTGCTCAAGACCCCCGTAACCTGATTAAACGTTCCAGATGTCGTATCATATTCTTTGACAATATTCCATTTACAACTTTTTCCACTGGTAGGATTGGAACAAGTAGTAAGATTAGTAGAGTTACCATTTTCATCTATGGGTCCCCACTTACCTGCACTGTCTGCTACGATCACACCACCACCACTGCAAGTGCTGCACTGGGTCCGATCGGTGTTAGATAGGGCGTTGTTGGAACACACAGAACATGTTGGTATACCGTCATCGGTCGGTACTGATATTGTACCATTGGGACATTCACCACAGGCATCATTCAAGCCTTTATCCCCCGTTTGTGCATAGGTGGTATCATTTGTTTTCTTTGCGTAATATCCGGCCGGACAATTTAGGCAACCACTGGTACTGTCATTATAGTATCCAGGATTACACGCCTCACAATAAACCCTACCAGCAACAATACTTTGACCAAATCCCGATTTACACGTAACAGTGCACCCATATTCTGTGGCACCATTACTGGTAAAAGTATATGTTCTATCACTAGCATATGCTTTACACGGTTTGCAATCATCTTTTGCTTCGGCCCCATCATCACTATATTGGCCGTCCGGACATTTCTGACATGAATAAATGTCTTCTGTAACCGTTGGTCCACAGGTCGCTAACGATATTTTATATCTATAAGTACCAGCCGAACACCCTTTTGCAAGACACGTGCAAAAACTTTGAGAGGGGCTTGAAGCGGTTGATGGGTTAAAAATTCCAATTTTATACCTAGAATTGTTTTTACATCCACTTTGGTAGTCGTCAGAACAATACATCCCACCAGCAGCAGTACTTGCTCTAATTTGACACTGAAGGGTATCTGAAAACGATTTTGGAACAAAAAACACGTTAAAACCAATCAACATTGTACAAATTATGGTCAAATGTCTCATAATAAATTCCCTTCCTCATCTTTTATAAAATCTGCACAATCAACAAAAAAATTATAATCGATACGTTTTTTCACAGAATACCACAAAACACGACAAGCACTCTTTCCCCGGGGCAAACAAAGCCCCAGGGAATTAATAACACGTCACCAATTCATACCACATTTATTGCAAAGAGTAATATCATATTATCGACAATATAAGTGGTTTATTGAATAATCTTAACGACCATTAAATGTCCAACCCTGTTTCACAAACCACAGACTGTCTGAAACCGCCTGTTCCGTACCGGACATTGTTCCACGTGGCAACCCATGTCTTACAAAGTCCCCTTCGCCCTTAAACTTTTCGGGGGCAATATTCGCAACCGGCTCTAATAATTCACGAAATAAATGCATTCTTTCATTAGCGTGATCCCAACGTCCCCCTAATTTTAACGTAACACTTTTGACATCCGGTTGTGTCATTAAACTGTCCATATATTGCAAGTTCCAAATCTTGGCATTATCGTTCGACTGCCCGACCAGTGCACCTATATTATCAGCACTATATAACCACAAAACTTCTTCCTTGGTTGGGATGATTTGTTCCTTTTTCGGTTCGTCTGGTAAAATATCATCTTCTTTTTCACATGATGTGGTGGCCATACCGGCAACTGTTGCCGCCAATGCCATTGTGGCATTACGCAATTTATATGGTAAAACTTTCTTTAATATATTTTTTTTCATTTTTTGCTCCTTAAAAAAATGTCAAAACAGTGTTTTTTTATCCTGCTTCAAATTAATAATATCCGTTTTTTTTTTTTGTCAATCAAAAAGTAAAGTTTTTTATCACAATTATATATTTGGGTATTGATGCGTTTTTTATCGTGTAAAAAATATTGTTTAACAACAATTTTGAATTAAGGGTCAAAATAAGGATTTTATGTTGTCATACCGACCGAATCATCCCACATTCACACCCGGTCAGAACGGTGGCCATTGCGTCGCAGACATATGATTATAATTTTTTCATTGGATACCGGCCTACGCCGTTATAACAGCCAAGAGAAATATTGCAAGGGTTAACCCAATAAAAAAAACGGTCCACACAATTGTTGGACCGTAAGATATAAATATATTATCAATTATTCCATATTAGCCAAACGTTCCAATTGATCGGCGGCAATCAATGCATCAATCATTTCATCCAATCCATTTCCACCCGCTAATATATCATCCAATTTGTATAACGTTAACTTTATACGATGATCTGTTACACGTTGTTCCGGGAAATTATATGTTCTGATTTTTTCACTGCGATCGCCACTGCCAACCATGCTGCGCCGCGATGCATTGGATGCATTTTGTTGTTCCATACGCTGTTTTTCATACAGCTTTGAACGCAAAACATCCATCGCAGCCGCTTTGTTTTGGAATTGAGAACGTTCATTTTGACACGTTACAACTATGCCCGATGGGAAATGCGTTATTCGTACAGCACTGTCGGTTTTATTAACGTGTTGTCCACCCGCACCAGAGGCACGGAAAATATCAATACGAATGTCTTTGTCATCAATTACAACATCAATATCTTTGGCCTGGGGTAATACGGCCACAGATGCCGCACTGGTGTGGACACGGCCTGCGGCCTCGGTTTCAGGGACACGTTGAACACGATGAATTCCAGATTCATATTTCATACGTCCAAACGCACCGGCACCATCTATTTTAAACACAACTTCTTTATAACCACGTAATGATGTTGCAGTTTCTTCGATGATTTCTATTTTCCAACCCTGACGCATAGCATATGATTTATATTGATTAAACAAATCACCTGCAAATAATGCGGATTCTTCCCCACCAACACCGGCACGAATTTCCATAATTACCCCGTTATCATCAGCCGCATCACGTGGTAATAATGCAATTTGTAATTTTTTTTCAATGTCTGGCAACGCATGTTTTAATTCATCTAATTGCTGGGCCGCAATTGCCTTTAATTCCACATCTGACAACATTTCATTTGCATCTGCAATACCCTGCACTGTCTGAAAATATTCATCAATTAATGGTAATATTTCCGCCATACGCGAATATTCTTTGGACAATTTGGTTAATTCATCACCACCAATTGTGCCAGAATTCATTTGATTTGCAATATCTGCAGCACGCGATTGAATATCTTTTAATTTTTGTTCGACTATCATTATTATTTCCCCTGGAATAATTTTATTGTATCTGCGATTGTCAATTTTTGTTGTTCACCCAAACACATATCTTTAACCGTTAACATTTGTGATTCACGTTCATCATCACCTATGATTACACAGAATGCCGCATTGATTTTATTTGCATATTCAATTTGATTTTTGAATTTTTTATCTGCATCTAAATATGAAACAGATGAAACACCCGCATCACGCAATGTGTTTAAAACATTACACGCATACGACAGATTCTGATTTCCCATAATTAATACAGCCACAGTAACAGGTTGCATAAACTGCGTTAAATCAATCGCCCCCGATTCCAATAATGCAACAAACATCCGTGAAAAACCAATTGCAGCCCCAACCCCTATAATTTTTGTTTTACTAAATTTTGCAGTTAAATTTGCATACCGACCCCCACCGGCCGCTGTTCCTAATTCCGGGTGTGATAACAATTTAAATTCAAATACTAAACCTGTGTAGTATGCCAAACCACGCGTAATAGACAAATCAATCACAGCATTTTTTACACCAAACGATTTTAAAGTGTTCATAAATTCGGTTAATTGTGAAATCGCCACATCCAATTGTTCCGATTTATTTTTGAATTTTTCATATCCATCCGTAAAAACCGATAAAATCTGTGATTCAGCATTATCGTCATTCAATGCCTCATGCAACGCATCGGCAAAATCTGTATCTGTTAATTTATCCTTTTTATCAATCAAAATAAAAATATTTTTCTTTTGTTCTGCATCAAATCCCAAATATGCAAACAACGCATCCCAAAATGGACGACTGCCGATATGGACACAGTTTTCACCAATGAATTCCCGAACCGAATCCAATGCACGCCCAATTACAGATATAATTTCAGCATCGTAATTTTCAGACAAATTATCAATCCCCATAATATCCATATCCATTTGATAAAATTCACGATACCGTCCACGTTGTTGACGTTCCCCACGATAACGTTTTGAAAACTGTGTTGCACGAAATGGAAATACCAAATCATTCAAATGCCCCGCGACATAACGCGCCAAACCAACCGTTCCATCATAACGCAAGCCCATTTTGGTATCGCCCTTTTGAAACAGATACATCTGTGTTTCAATTTCATCCCAATTATCTTTGTCTGTTAAAACTTCGGCCCGTTCAATGGCGGGTAAATCCAAATATTCAAACCCCGCGGTACGTAAAACGTTCTGCATACGACGAACACATTCGTCAAAACAACGTTGTTGCGCCGGTAATAATTCAATAAATCCTGATAATGGTTTGGTTGGTTTTAAATCCATTTTATTTTCCTGTGTTTGTAAACCGTAAACATAAGACATATTTTCGTATGTCGATTCTATCATAAATTGAAAATGTTCGCTATAAACAAGTGCCCGAATGGGCATGATGAAAAACAATTAAAACAAACGCTTTCTGTATCATATTGTCATTATATGAAAAAACATATGTATTTTCAAGTTTTTTAAAAATATTGATGTAATGAGCCCCCATTAACCTTTAACCAGCGTTTTGCACGTTCCACCCCAAAACCATATAAGTCCCCAACAAAATTCCAAAACGCAGGCGAATGATCCATATAACGTCGATGTGCCAATTCATGCATCACAACATATCGCATAACATCACGCGGTGCAAATGCCAAACGCCATGAAAATGATATTGTGCCTGTGGATGAACAACTGCCCCAACGGGTTGTTGTATCACGCACCGCAATGCGCGTCGGCCATAAATCCTGTGGCACGTTTTTTATCATTTGACGGGCCACGGTTATAAATTCTGTGCGAATATAATCACGCACACGTCGTTCAAACATATCCGCCCCACCACCGACAATCAACGTTCCATGTTCTGCATCAATTTCGATGTATTTATTTGCACGACATGATGGGTCATGTTGCAAAAAAACATTACGATCAAATATTTTAATTGTATTTCCAGGCTGTAAATGCACACGTTGCGTTTTATTATTAAAATATTGTTCCAGCCATTTACGTTTTTGTTCCATAAATTGCAAGGCTGTTTTTGTGGTAACCAACCACGGCTTTGTGATATGAATTTCAAAATTCGGCCGCATTTTTGGACGCAATGTTATATTACGCACCCCACGCCGTGCAACAATAACAACGGGTATATTTTGCCCATTTGATGTTATAAATTCATAATCTGCCATTTTAATAAAACTATTTTAAATTCTTTGCAATATCACGTGCGATTGTATCCGCATCGAAACCAAAGTGTGAATAAACTGCATTTCCAGGCCCAGATATACCAAACCGATCTATACCAACCACAGCGTCGGCAAATTCAAACCATGGGGCGGTTGCAGCCGCTTCGATTACAACAACATAACCACGTAGTATTTTTTTTCGGTATTCGCAATCCTGTAATCGAAATGCCGATACACATGGCATACTAACCACCTGAACATCATTACCAACAATTTTTGCGACATGCACAGCCAATGGAACCTCTGCCCCGGTGGCAATAATCGTTGCGCGAACATTATTAGATGTTGCCGGTAATATAACATATGCCCCACGTGATAAATCCGCAGATTGTGGTGTTGGAATCTGATTAATTTTTTGACGTGATAAAACCAAACATGATGGACATTTTGTATCAGCAATCGCCGCACGCCATGCATATGCAACCTCGGCCCCATTGCATGGTCGATATACATTCAAATGCGGTATTAAACGCAATGATGGCAACTGTTCAATTGGTTGGTGTGTCGGACCATCTTGACCAACTGCAATACTATCATGCGTGAATACATATATTACAGGCAATCCCGACATTGCAGACAATCGAATACTGGGACGCAAATAATCACTAAAAACCAAAAATGTCGAACCGTATGGACGTAATCCAACGGCCGCCATACCGTTCATTATTGCCCCCATTGCGTGTTCACGCACACCATAATTAATAAAATTACCACTAAAATCATCCGGCGTAATATCACGATGATCAGATATTTTAACATTAGTACTGGCAGATAAATCCGCACTGCCACCAATTAAATTAATTCCCGCAGAAAATAACATCTGTAAATATATACCCGATAATTCACGCGTTGATATATCATGCGTATATTCTAATTCTGGCATTTGTTTTACATCAATATCCAATTGATTTTTAATGCATTTTCCCGTTTTTTCTTTGGCAACAATATTCCATAACTCCCCCCCAATATCTGATGAATATTTTTTCACCAATTCACCCAATTCATCATCACTAATTGCCAATCCATGTGCGGCGGCCGTTCCGGCAACACTGGTCCCCTGTCCAATAACATCACGACATTGAATAAATGTTGGGGCCGTCGACATTGTCGTCCGATGTAACGCACGATTTAAACCATTAAAGTCATCACCACGAACACGAATAATATTCCACCCAGCCGCCCGCATACGTGCCGGCACATCAATATCTGTTAACGCCACACCATCAATACTGATTTTATTATCATCCCACAACAATACCAAATTATTTAATTTATATCGCCCAGCAAATGTTACCGCTTCGTTTGCAACCCCCTCCATCAAATCCCCATCGCCGCACAAACAATAAACCATTTCATCAGATTTTTGTATTTTTGCAGCAATTGCCATTCCGACCGCATTTCCAACACCCTGACCAAGTGGCCCTGTGGTTGCATATACCCCATCAATACCAAATTCGGGATGCCCTGGCAATCCCCCAATTTTACGAAACGAATTTAAATCACCGACGTCATAACCCGCCAAATTCAACACAGAATATAACAATGCACTGCCATGACCAGATGACAAAATAAATTTGTCATGATGTGAACGCAAAAAATTTGCATATATTGTTGTTACTATATCCGCAGCGCTTAAAATAATTCCAACATGGCCACTGGCGGCATTACGAACCGCATTCAATGCATTTGACCGAACGCAGTTTGACATTTCTTTTAATTGTTTTACATCAAATCTCATGTGTGATATTATACCATAAAAATAGGTGAATAAAAATGTTAAAAATTTGGACAGATGGCAGTTGTTTAGGAAACCCAGGCCCCGGTGGATGGGCATTTGTCGCAACAGACGGCAAAAATGTTGCAGAACGCAGTGGTGGCGAAAAAAATACAACTAACAACAAAATGGAATTAACGGCGGTAATTCGTGCCCTGAGTGCCGCCCGTCATCACAGCGATGTTGAATTACACACCGACAGTCAGTATGTAAAAAATGGAATGGAAGCATGGATAAAGAATTGGAAACGAAATAATTGGAAAACGGCGGATAAAAAACCTGTAAAAAATCAAGAATTATGGATCCAATTAGATCAATTGGCATCGCAAATAAAAATTCATTGGCATTGGGTCAAAGGGCATGCGGGGGAAGAATTCAACGAACGTTGTGACGAATTGGCCAGAACCGCCGCTGAAAGTTTTAAGTAATATTCCCGCCCACAGGCGGGTTATTTTTTTGTATAAAAAATCGCCACTTTTTTATTTTGCATATCAACGACGCTTTAATCGTCTGTATACACCATTTTATTCTTGCAATATATATATATATATATATA
>JAZUKY010000047.1:0-32488 GCA_045643525.1 Candidatus Enterousia sp.
TGTTATATGTCCAACCTCTGAATTTCCCATGGTATTATGTGGTAACCCAACTGCAGGTCCACTGGCATCCAATACAGCGTGTGGATATTTTTGTAATAATTGGTTAAAAAATGGCATTTTAGCCATTGCAACGGCATTATGTTCTGAATTCGAACTAATACCAACACCGTCCATAATACATAAAACAACTGGTTTGGTCATTAAAAAATCTCCTATTAATTCATTGCGTGGCACAATTTATCACAATCGTTTTTTAATTGCAAAAGAAAAAGAAAATTTATATAAATAAACGGAATACAATCATATAAAAAGAAATAAAATGAACAATAAACCTAATGCCGTAGATCAATATTTGGGACAACGTTTGCAATTACGTCGCACAATATTGGGATTCAGTCAAAAAGATTTGGCCAA
Source organism: Candidatus Enterousia sp. (assembly GCA_045643525.1). Taxonomy (GTDB): domain Bacteria; phylum Pseudomonadota; class Alphaproteobacteria; order Rs-D84; family Rs-D84; genus Enterousia. The sequence goes on from JAZUKY010000047.1 coordinate 415, forward strand.
TATGTGTGGTGTAACATTTCAACAAATTCAAAAATATGAAAGTGCAGAAAACCGAATATCCGCATCGCGATTATTTGAAATAGGGCATATATTATCAACGCCCATATCATTCTTTTTTGACGGGCTGTCTGATAATACAGATGAATTACATATTGACGACCCATTGAAAAAAAATGAATCCCTGCAATTAATAAAATTATTTTGGAAATTACCAACACATCAACAAATATTAATATTACAATTATTACAATCATTAAATGGTGATGATATAAAGTAATAAAAAACACCCGTTTGGGTGTTTTTTTCGCATTTACGTACAACTAATCCTTATTCTGCGGATTTGTTAACACAATTCTTGTACTCATCCGAATCTGTCTTTGTCCAACACCAATTACTGTCAAATTTTTTTCCACCAGACGTCTTAGCATCCCCGTACAACAAATTACCTTTTTCCATTGTTTTTGCAGGTTCACATTCCTTTGTCTTTGAATTATATATATTTCCTGTATCACATTTGGTGCAAACCCCATTTTCATTTGGACCATTTTTCAAATCCACCTTACAATCTGCACATGTATAATCGCCATCTTTTGGGAAAGCCTTGTCTTTTTCTTTGCAGAAATACTTCTTACACCCACCATCTGTGGTAATATCATGAATATTCTTATTATATTTTCCACCATTAAAACCGTCACAATAACCAGCCGAAGTATTTATATTTGATGACGACTTGTCTTGGTTTGATGATTGTTCTTCTTGTTTTTTATCAGATTCTGGGGTTGTTGCCGGTGCAGGTTTACATGTACCATCATCTGCGAATCCATTTTCGCATTTTATACATTTTTTCGTATTCAAACCATCAAAACCACTTTCTGAATCGGTACAAACAAATTTTTTACAGGTTCCATCCTTGGTCATCGTATGTTGATCGGTTTTATATAATGTATCACTGTATCCACTGCACCAATCGACCGATTTACAAACACCATCATCACCGACCCCATTTTCGCATTCTATACATTTTTTGGTATCCAAACTGTCAAAACCCGACTTTGAGTCTTTGCACACAAATTTCTGGCATGCCCCATCTGCCTTGGTCGTATGCAGGGTTGAATTAAATGATGTTTCACTGTATCCAGCACACCAATTAACAACGCAATCCGTTCCTGCGGAATTCGCAACATATCTGTCGGCACATAATAATTTACTTTTGCCCGTTTCTGCAACGTTTTTTACACAACTTTTGGCTACTTTCCACCCCTCACGTTTACACTCCAATTGAATTGGCCTGGCAATAACACCATGTTTTAAATATTTTATAACCCCCAAAATAACATCAGATTCTGGATCCTTTCCCCAACTATTAAATCCCATTACATATTTTTCACGTTCACCATTACCTTTACCATCTGTTCTTAATTTTATATTACTAAATTTTGTTGTATAATCTGTTGTATCCTCTGTTGTGCTGCCACTAACCTCTGATGAACAATTTGATCCTGTATAACCCGATTCACACAATGTAACGCAATTGCTTACACTGCATTGACTGTTTCCACACATTGGATAATAATACTTCGTATATGAATATTGTTCTTTATCTTTATTATTGCATTGTATTTGATACGGGCAAAATTTTCCACCATGCTCATATATTGTTTCCGCCACCAATCCAACAATTGCCCCTTCATCACTGCCATATGTTCCGCTAGCAAATTTTTTACATTCTTGCGATTGGGTTGAAAAAACCTTTCCATCCATAATAAAACCACTGGCCGTACCCGTCGCAGTCGTTTCACCATTATATCCCCACCACGCCCCCGCATCCTTATTGACACTTATAGAATACGCAGAACTGTTTGGTAAAATACCACCACACAAAATACCCAACATCATCAAATACACAGACTGTTTCATAATTGTATTGTTCCTCACGTTTATTTAATTTTGTGGGGCATAACACATCGAATTTTCCCAATAACCATCCAAATCTTCACACCGTTGTGCATACCATTCATCTGTAAACTCACATGTATCGGTCTGTGAATTATATTTTGCAACGACTGTGTCACTTGTATTCCATTTATTACATGCAACAGCCACACCGTTTTCTAAACAATATCCCCATGATGTTCGATCTGCATCGGCCCCACTATCAGCATACACCGCCAAATAGAACGCATCCAATGTTACAGGTGCCATTCCAGAATTTGTTAACCTATTATATTCGGTTTTATTAACCCAATTTCCCCCCAATGTAGAACACGTATCCCCCAATTGTGCGGTTAATTGTTCGTATACACCGCTCAATGCCAAACGCGCCTGTTGCTGGGTAAGGGCCGGCAAATTATTAAATGTTAACTTATCCGTCGGGGTATCTGGATTAGAACAATTTTCAACCGCATACTTAGCAATTGAGCCCGCCAATGTTTTTGTTGAAATTTGATCTTTTAGACTGTTTTCCATTTCACCAGAAATTTCACCAACTGCTAAACTACGACAATTCCATGGATATTTATTTTTGCTATCGGTCGCGGTTGGGGTACACAATTTTTCCAAATAATTGTTTATTGCCACTTCACACCCCTCGGCAGCACGCGAATCATCGACACTGTCAACAAAATTCAACAATGCTGTCAAACCGCAATTGCTGGCATTACTTTTCAAATGCCCGGCCTCATCAAAGTCACACGCTTCATTACCATTAGCGTTGCCATATAATGCGGCACATGCAACAACCTTTTCCTTACACATTGCCTTTGATGCGTATGCAGCCAGGGCACCTGCCTGTTGCGATGTTGTGTTATCAAAATCTTTTAATGCACCACTTTGTTTATCATAACATTCCCGCATTGTTGATACACAATTGCTTCTGACATCTTCGACCTTGGATGCCTGGGCCTGGGCAATTTCAATTATTGCGGCACGTTTGAATTCATTCCATACTGTTTTCGAAATATCACGACATGTATCCAACGCCTGTGTTGCGAACATTTTACGTTGCTCCAAAAATGTATTAAATTCTGGATTGGCGTCTAAAACATCCCCACCACCATTCAAATTTATCAAATATTCTAATTTAAATAAACGTGGACTGTAAATGGGCTCGCCATTACTGATATTTACATACGCCCCAGAATAATCCAAACATTTATAATATCCCTTGCCACAGGCACCATCGTTAAATATAGCCGTTCTGACTTTGTCTAAACAATCATTAACATCTTGGGAATTGTGATTTCTGTATTCTTCCAAGCGTGCATCACGCAACATTTTTTCGGCCTGACGAACTGTGGCCATTGCTGTCTGTTTTGATGCATCGATTTTTTTAGCATACGCATTACAATCCTGGGTTATCATGATGCTGTATGCACTTTTAGCCATGGTTAATGTTGCATTATTTTCACATTGCTCACTTATCATCGCCACACATTGTGAATTAGATTTATTGTATAATTCTTTGCCTTCTAACGTTGTTAAATCAACGCCAGAACTGGAAAATGCACTATTACCATCCGACAAACCACCACCAGACCAAATATCACCAATATCAGATGAAAAATCCAAAGATAATACCCCCATAGATGTACTTGACGTAGACGATTTTGTGGTACTTTTCTTTTTACCAGACAACAAATCGCCAATTTCACTCAATAACGCTGCAGATGCACTGGTATCTTCTTTCATTGCCGCTTCACCTGCGGTTGCAGAATACATGGCCTTTACCTCTGCTGCCGTTTTATCAACAGCATTCAAATTATTATTTTCAAAATTTTGTAATAAAATCTTGGCCTGATCTATGGCGTCTTCCATGTCACGAAATTCTGTAAAACGATCACTGCAAAAACATCTACGATACGTATCATTTGCATTGGCACAAAATTGATCCATACACGTCGCATATGATTCACGACATGTGGCATATGCACCACCAATTTTTGAAATATCCGAAAATACCGCCGTGGCACGTGCCTGTGATGCCCGTGATATATTTATCGGATTTGTTGCACTACGTCCACGATTTATTCCAATTTTTGGTATTGTTAATGCAGATATTCCCGAACGAGCTGTCCCGCTATTAACAGCCACCTTGTTAACGGCAACCGATGTTGCCGCACGCGATTTTGTTCCCATAACATGAGATGTATTTTGACGCGACACCACCGAATTCGTTGTAGAACGTGTTTTTCCACTTCGATCACCGGTACCGACAACTTTGGTCGCGATACTTGTTGCCCGCCTATTTGATACAGAATGACCAGTATCGTTATTTTCCGAACGTTTGACACTATTTCGTTGTGCTACATCACCAGCACGCCCCAAAGAATGTCCCGACACATTCCCAACCACAGACGTTGCCCCACGGGCGTTTGTATTTTGAACAGCATTCGCATTGTTATAAACAAATGCGACGGTCGGCAAAACAAATCCCAAACAACAAATTTTACAAAGGGAACTTTTCATTTGACATCTCTCTTTACTTATTTCAAAGGCTAGCACTTTTTACAAATTTAAATCAACCCGTATTTTATTCTATACAACAATTCACCGCATTTTTAACCCAATCGCCTAATTTACGAACCGTAGATTTTGATTCATTTGTTTTGGCGACCGGCGATTTAATTGCTTTTTTACTTGATTTACCATCCAACGCCACAGGGCAGGTTAACGTTGCACGTTCGTATACTTCAGGTGCAATTTTTTGAACCCCCGTCATATCTATTAAATCCATATTAATTCCCCAGAATAATGAATATAAATCATATGCCCGATTAAACATTGCGTATGCATCATTTGTATTACCTGCGGACAGGGCCTTGGTCCCAACCTCTATCAAACGCATGGACGCCGCCAATAAATGTTTTGAAATACACCAAACCTCGCCATCTTCGGATGATGATTTTTTAACAATACGTGACATTAAATCTTTACGCATATCACGAACTGTATTTATCATGTCATAAAATCCCGGTTTACGGGTTTTGGCACCACTAAAAAAGAAATGCTCCTCCAAAGAAACCAAATTCATCAACGCAATTGTTAAATCTTGATCTGATGACAAATCCATCGGGTTAACTTTTTTTGATTCATCAACCTTTTTTATCATTTCGTCCAATGTCATCTTTTTTTCTTTTTTCATATCCTTATCCTTTTGTTACAAAGTGTGTATCTTTAACATAAATTAATTCCAACCAACGGTAACCATTCAATTATCGCCCAAAATATCAATGTTACAATCAACAATCCACCAAACGGCATAACAACCTTTTGAAATGGGAACAGGGCGTGCCCACCATGTGCATTTTTATACCGAACATACGCACGTGCCATTATATAAAACACCACCGTTCCAACAATCGTTCCCAACATAAAACGATCAATTCCCCAAATACAATCACGATTAAAATGAACCATTGGATTGTATTTAGGCACAAAATAAACCATTGATAAAGCAATATAATATGCAAAGAAATTCACAATATACCAAAAAATATTACGAACCCCGTGTCGATGCATAAACGATGCGGTCCACATAATCAGGGATAACGTTAATCCACCGGCCCATATACCCGTTAACACATCATCAACACCCAACAAACGGGCCCCCTCTAATCCGGCACCAACCGCAACCGTACATATAGGGCAAACAGCAATTGCTGCACTGGTAATCAACGATGTAACAACCGTTGTTATTGCCGAAAACAACCAATTTTTTTTCATTATTTTTCCTTTCCTTAATACTTACTTTTTAGCAATTTTGCACAAAAAGCCCCATATGTGTCAACATGATTTTGTCACCATACGCATTCTGGCACTGCGTGCACGTGGATTTTTTTCAATTTCATCCACAGACGGCGCCACCGCAGGATGTGCCTCAAATGGTGCGGTCGCCACAATCGGCATATGTGGATCCCCCGGTACAGTTGTCCATTGGCGAAAAATGCTTTTTACAATTCTGTCTTCGATTGAATGAAATGTAACACATATGCATACACCCCCCGGACGTAATAATCTGGGAACACAGCCTAATGCAGTACGAATTTGTCCCATTTCATCATTGACCGCAATACGTAATGCCTGAAACACGGGTGCAATATCACGTGGATTATGAATTAAATCACGTAATTTAAATGTGGTATCTGGTGCCTTTTTTTTAATTTCTGTTGCCAAGTGCATTGCACCATGAATATCACCATAATCACGTAAAATACTTGCAATTTCTGCTGTGGATAACGTGTTTATCAAATCTGCCGCCGTTTGACCATCACCAGACATCCGCATATCCAACGGTCCATCCCCCCTAAATGAAAAACCACGTTCTGGTTCATCAATTTGCATAGACGAGATTCCCAAATCAAATACGACCGCATCACAAGATTCATCATCCAACTGTTCCATTGCTGTAAATGTTTTTGGAATAAATGAAAAACGTCCCGTGAACTGTCCAACAAGGGCCTTGGCCTCAGTTTCAACATGCGGATCCCTATCAAAAGCGATTACATTAGCCCCACACGATAAAAATGCACGCGAATAACCACCCGCCCCAAATGTCGCATCAATTATGGTTTTGTTTTGGATATTTCCCAAACCCTTTATCACAGATTCTAATAAAACCGGAATATGTTGCAACGTCATTCTATATTTACCCTTATTCCCAATCCAACAAAGTCATTCGCCGTATTCGTTCCCAATTCAACCCCGTTTGGCAATGTTATTGTTGCAACCCTGTCACCAGTATGCAAATTTAAAATTACCTTCGTCATTCCATGCGGCAACGTATCCAAAGCCTTTTTCACATCCGTCAAAACCGCCTGATTATAAATTTCCAATGTTATACGACGGGCAATTTTTGCAATCCATTGCGATAATGGTATTATTGAATCAACAAAAACAGAAACACGTTCATCACGATTTGATGTTTTTCCAGATATTAAAACGACACTGTCTGATGATAGAATTTGACTGAATGTTGCTGCAGATTCTCCAAATGCAATAGCATCTATATTTCCAAAACTATCCGACGCATTTATCGTTATCATATCTTTGCCGGATTTGGTTTTACGACGTGAAAAAGATCCAACATTAGCGGCAATCTGAACCGGTTTACGATCACCAAAGTCAGCCAAAGTGGCACTAGTAGCCAATTTTGCCTGTGCAATTAAATTTTTATACTGATCCAACGGATGGGCCGATATATAAAATCCCAATGCAGACAATTCATTTTCCAAACGCTGGGCAAATGTCCATGGTTCTGTTGCCAATAAACTTTTTAGTAATCTATTTTCACTAACATCACCTTCGACAGTATTCGCAAATAGCGACAACAAATTACCACCATCACGTGATTTTGATGCATATGATAAAATAGCATCGGCATTCATAAATATTTTTGCACGATTTGGTTCCAAAGAATCCAAAACACCGACCTTGGCAAATGCTTCTAATATACGCTTATTAATAATTGGTGCACAACGTTTTGCAAAATCTGTTATATTCTTGAATTTACCATTTTTATTTCGTTCTGAAACAATTGCATCGGTTGCAACTGTACCAACCCCCTTAATCGCAGCTAAACCGTATATAATCTTGCCATCACGTACCGTAAACAAAGATTCACTCTGGTTTATATCTGGTGCGACGATTGGTATATTAAAGTTTGTTTTGGCATCGTCAACAAATATCGCCAATTGATCTGTATCATTCAGATTACTGGACATTGATGCTGCTAAAAATTCAGGTGTATAGTTTGCTTTTAAATATGCACACTGATTTGCAACAATTGAATACGCAATTGCGTGCGATTTATTAAAAGCATATTTTGCAAATTCTTTGAACTGTTCCCATAATTTTTTTGCGGTATCACGATCCAATGTCTGTTCTTTTTCACATCCTTCGAAAAATTGTCCCTCCAATTCATTCAATTTTTCAATTAATTTTTTTCCCATAGCCTTTCGCACAGTATCGGATTGTCCACGTGTAAATCCGGCCAAAGCACGGGTTAATTGCATAACTTGTTCCTGATAAACAATGATACCATACGTTTCTTTTAATATAGGTTCTGCCTTTGGATGGACATATTCTATTTTTTCTTCACCATGCATACGGGCAATAAATTGCGGTATAAAGGCAATTGGTCCAGGGCGGTTTAATGCATTTAATGCGGATATTTCCAAGAAACTGGTTGGGTGCATTTTTCGCAATGTCTGTTGAACAAATTGTGCATCAAATTGAAATATGCCCTCAGTTAAACCACGTTGCCACAAATCCATAGTTTTAGCATCATCAACTGGAATTTTATCTAAATCTATGTTAATACCACGGGTTTGTTGAATCAATTTTACTGCATATTTCAACACAACCAGGGTTTCCAACCCTAAAAAGTCAAATTTTATCAATCCAGCAGATTCCAAATAATGTCCATCAAATTGACATGATGGCAATGGATTCGCAGGATCCCGATAAACGGGGGCTATTTTTGTTGTGGGCCTGTCACCAATAACAACCCCACACGCATGTTGCCCCAAATTACGAATTGACCCCTCTAATGCTTCGGCCACATTAACAACCTTGTTCATATCATCATCAGTTGCCAAAATATCTTGTATTTCATCGGATGAATCCACCGCGTCTTTTAGTGTTTTTGCCTCTTGTGGAATCAATTTTGATAAACGATCTGATTTAGAATAGGGGATACCGTACACACGGCCAATATCACGAATTGCACCACGTGCCTGTAAACTGCCAAATGTAATAATACGGCAAACAGAATCATGACCGTATTTATCACATATATACGCCAATACCCGTTCGATACCGGTGGGTTCAAAATCAACGTCAAAATCCGGCATTGATATACGATCTGGATTTAAGAAACGTTCAAACAATAATCCATACTTTAATGGATTAACGTGGGTAATTCCCAATGCCCACGCAACAATAGATCCGGCCCCTGAACCACGTCCCGGTCCTGTTAACACATCATTGTTTCTGCACCATTGAATATAATCCGCAACAATCAAAAAATACCCAGGGAAGCCCATACCTATGATGACCCCCAATTCAAATTCGGCCTGTTCGTAATAGGGTGCAGTATCCGTAATATTTTGTTCTTGCAAACGCTGTGCCAAACCATCCATCGTATTTTTACGCAACATCGCACATTCTGCCTCTAAATCGTCACCAAAACGGGGCAACAGGGGCTTTTCATGAACATTAACCATAAAACCACAACGATTTGCAATATGCACTGTATTTTCAATTGCCTCCGGTAAATCAGAAAACAATTCCGACATTTCTGCTGACGATTTAAAATATTGTTCTGATGATTTTCGGGCACGTTCTGGATCAATAACCTTGGTTTGCCCTAATACACAACTTAACGCGTCTGCGGCCTCGTAATCTTCAGCAGCCCCAAATGCGGCATTATTTGTTGCAACAATCGGTATATTTAATTCACGTGCCAGCTTTAAAAACATCGGTTCTGTTTTTATTTCATCCGTTAAACCATGACGTTGAATTTCCATATAAAATCTGTCACCAAAAACACCAACAAATTTTTGAGCGAACGTTTTTGCCAAATCATCCTGATTATTTAATACGGCCATACCAATTGGTCCAGTATGAGCCCCAGACAAACAAATCAAGCCGTCACTGTGATTAAATAATTCATCAAACGAAATATACGGCCCCAAATGATGGTTATTTGGTCGCATATACATAATACGACTGATTTCACATAAATTAAGATACCCCGTATGATTTTGTGCCAACAAAACAATGCGCGACAATGAGGTTTCACGTAAAATTTTTGGATCTGCCGCATGATGATTTAACGACAATTCCACACCGATGATTGGTTGCAAATGATTTTTTGGCATAACATCTGAAAATTCAGCACAACCAGACATTAAATTCGTATCAGTTAATGCACACGCAGCCATTCCCAAAGCAGCACATAATTTTGGGATATCTTTGACCCGAATAGTCCCAGCCCCCACAGATAAACGTGAATGTGTACGAAGATGTATGAATTGTTTTTCCATTATGGATGTGATACTAGCAAAAAATACCAAAGTAGGGCAACCATATATTTAATAAAAAATTAATAAATATTCTTGATTATTTTAAACATTATTTTTACACTACCCCCCCGCTAAATGAAAAGTGATAATAATATGAATAGATTAAATAAAATTATTGTAATTTTCCCTTTATATTTTCAATGTTATAATTTTGCTTATGCTGCAGGTAATGTTTGCACCAGTGCAAACTTTTCCAAAGCTTGTACTTCATCAACAGTAATAGCATTAAAAGAAACCGCATGTAAAAGTTCAACTAACGTGTGTGTTACGAATGGTTCCAGTACTGTTTATGTTCAATATTGTCCACCTAATTATTGTAATACGTGATTATTATACTGTATCAAAAACCGATTTATACCTATGTTCAAATACATCCAGTCCTTACAACGGCTATATACAACGTGTGCAGCGTGTTCATGTTCTAATTGTACAAGCGACACTGATTGGAGTGCATCTGGTACCGGTTATCAAAAAAAAATTAACTAAACAATGTATATGTACCTCAGCTAGTAATGGAACCTGTTCAACAACAAAAACGGAATATCGATGTGCGGCAGGTTATTATGGAACATCCACAAATGGTACATCCGGCTATTCCCCGTGCAGTAATACTGGCAGTGCACGAAAACAATACGGTTCCGGTACAAATATTTATCCAACATCTGATGCGGGTGTGACAATGCCACAATTAACAAATGCTATTACCCAACCGGTACTTATCAAGATTCTGCCAGAACATATACAATTAGTTCAAAATGTTATTACAAATAATATTATTTCTTTTACAAAAAAAAAATCCCGCCAAAAGGTGGGATTTTTAACATATATCCATATTCAACGATTAACGTGAATAGAATTCAACAACCAATTCTGGGAACATTTGAACAGGATATGGTACATCTGCAAATGCAGGTACACGAACAAATGTCGCTGTAAAATTGGCACTATCAACATTGATATAGTCTGGCCAGTTACGTTCTGCTGATTCCAATGCCAAAACAACCAATGGCATCTGTTTTGCTTTTTCGCTAACTGTGATTACATCACCTGGTCGTACCTGATAAGACGCAATTTTTACACGTTTACCATTAACCAAGATATGACCATGGCTAACCAACTGACGGGCTGAAAAAACGGTTGGTGCCAATTTTGAACGATATACAACCGCATCCAAACGACGTTCTAACAAACCAATCAAATTTTCTGGTGTATCACCTTTCATATTATCTGCTTCTAAATAATATGCACGGAACTTCTTTTCACCAATATTTCCATAATAACCTTTTAATGTCTGCTTTGCACGCATCTGTTTTGCATAATCAGACGAACTGGCCCCACGTGATGTTGGTCCATGTTGTCCAGGTTTATATTTGCGTTTATTAAACGGAGATTTTGCCTGACCCCACAGGTTAACACCCAAACTGCGGCCGATTTTTAATTTTCTTGTGCTACGTTTTGCACCAGCTCTTGCCATTTTTTATCCTTATTTTTTGGTTTTTTGGTGCCGGGCGAACGACAGAATCCTTATTTCGAACGGGACCAAAATGCACCGACGATTATTCAGTTCTGATTACCCAGCCTTGGCACTTTACTATATATGTTATACAATTTCAAGTATTTTTATAAACTGTTAACTTGCATTGCATTTAAAATCTGATTAAACAATTTTTCTGCACTGCCCAACGCACTGGATTTCCACCCATCATCAGATGGATACCAACTTTCGGTTAGATTTTGCCATGTTTCCTTGTTTATCTTACCGTTATGTAATAAATCGTATCTGGCATCCCCCATATCCATACGTTTATACACAGGGGACATTATTGGAAATTCACCGGTACCTATTTCAAAATCTGCTGTACGAATTGGTATATTCCGTTGTGCAAAACGTTTTTCTAAAAAATCAACCAAATCCCCCAACAACGTCGGTCCAAACTGTGCGGAATCATCGGGTATTACTGAAATTTTTTTACCCAAAACCTGCTTAAAATATATTGTATTTTGATGGTTAGTTGGATGCGAAACTAACAATTGCGCCGTAGCAACACCCCGTTTACGATAAAAACGTCCCAACCCTGTATGCAAACCAATAGACGTCAATGATATTGCATCATCGGTCATAATTTTGTCATAGATTTCCGTTACCATGCGATTTTCAATTGTCGGGGCCGCCCCGCCATAAAACAAACCATATGGTTCGTAATATTGTCCACGACTGATTGCAGCCCAGGCCCCATCACTTAAATGTTCACGTCGAAATTTTCGAATGGCATTTGTTTTGGTATTTTTATCAGGTTTGGATAACAACAATGGATGTGATAGGGCGTATAACGGATTCAAATTACGTAAATTTTTATCCGAAAAATCAACACCAAAATTTCTATTTAAATCAACCAAGCCACCTGTTACTGTATCTTGGACTTCACGCATACGATTTTGCATTCCCCACGCATTTACAACATGAATCAAAACAATTGTATACTTATCCAACACATCATTTGACAGTCCATTAACAAATTTATCCAAAAACATATTTTGGGAGGCACTGCCAAAATATCCCTCAATTCCATGAACCCCAGAATTTATAACCAGTTTACGCGGTCCATTACCAATCATCAAATACGGTATTTCAAATTGATTTCCATCCGCACGGCAATGCTTCAGCACACCTATTTTCGATGCGTTTTTGGTAAACTTTTCTGTTGCCTGATACCAATTTTCGGAATAATAGTTCATAAAAACAAACCTTTATATAATTTATTCTTTGCTGTATCCAATACTACCACTGTTTGGATAAAATGTTAAACGTATCTGTTTCCACGTTTCAAATTCATTTACAGGTAACATTTTAAATGGTTGACACGCATTAATTGCATTACGAATTGTTTCCAATACATAAGCAAATGCCGAATCTGTATCTGCACGTGTGGCCGATTCAAACCATAAATCATGCACAGTTCCATTTTTATTCATACCCAAATGTGCCACAGCACGAATATCAGAAATGTCAGGGCGAGTTGTATCAATCGTCCAACAACGTGTTAACGCAACACGTAACGCATCGATTGTTGACACCGTCAATGGCGTATTCGCAAAACCGGTTTGCCTATTAACCCGAACAATTGTTTTTTTGCGTGGTGCATCATCAACATTTTTTTGCAAATTCTTATCGTCCGATATTGATTTTGTTTCCTTTACCGGAACATCATCTTGGATAAAATCATCCGAATTTTGTTCATCTTTTTGTGTTGCATCTATTACTGGTGCAGGTTCTGATACAGTTTCGATATTATTTTGTTTTGATTCATCTGTTTTTTCTATATTATCTGGGCTTTTTGTATTATATAACAACGTTTCATCTCCACCGATTTTTACTGCATTCAAATCAATTTCCATGATTTCTATACGATCGGTTGCAATAATCATCCCCGGTTCCGACACAATTAACAATATTGTCACCATGAATGCCACCAGCGTTAAATGCCCCCCCACGGACATCAACAAATTTTCCAGTGAAAATCTATAATTTTCGTTCATTTTTTACCCATTTGGGTCCGTAATCCAACACGTTGGAAACCGGCATCCTTTAATTTTCCCATAACAGACATAACCGCACCATAATCTGCCTGTTTATCACCATTTATAACAATCGCTAAATTCGGATTTTCCGAACGCATTGCAATGGCCCGCTGAACAATTTGTTCTTGGGGCATACGCATTTTCCCAACATAATACCGCCCAGATGCATCAACACTGATTTGTATTGCATGATCACCACCGGTCATCACAGATTTTCCAGCACGTGGCAGGTTCAAATCAATACCAGTCGACAACATTGGTGTCGTTACCATAAATACCGCCAATAACACCGTCATAACATCTATCATTGGTGTCAAAGAAATTGTTGCGTCAGAACCGCGACTTCTTCTACGTGACATTTAACTTAATCCTTATTTTTTATTGGAATTTGCACGTGCATCTTTACAGGCATCATCCATCGCATCATACAATTCATCTGCTTTTTTTGTAAAATATTGATATGCAATCGCAGCAGGAACCGCAGCAATCAATCCCAACGCAGTCGTCCCCAATGCCGTAGCCAACCCAGGTGCAATAACACCAATTGATACAGATTGATTTGCACCAATTGCAGCAAAAGAATCCATAACCCCCCAAATTGTTCCAAACAACCCAATAAATGGTGCAACATATGAAACCATTGCCAAAAACCATAAATTTTTATCGAAGGGACGAATTAATCTATCAATTGACGCATCAATACGAATTTTCATTGGTTGCATACGTTGATAATGCCACATACGAATTTTACTGATTATGACACTCCAAGACATTATACTGGCCAACACCAATACCAATGACACAAACGCTGTCATTAAATCACCTGTAAATAAATTCAATAATGAAAAATTATTTGTCATTTCTTTTCCTTTTTTATTAATTTGTGCTTATTCAGATAATCTTTTTACAATCGCACCTGGAATACGTGCTGGTCGCATATTGGCCCCAACATATGCCACAACAATATTTAATACGGCACACACATCATCACCATGAATGAATTGTTGTTCAATCTGCATGGATGCCGCCCCCAGATTAACAATACGACTGCGAACAATAAAACTGTCCGCCAACCGCAACGGTAAATTATATTTTATATTTAATTCCCTGATAACAAAACCTATATCTGTTTCCGGTATTTGCACCCCCAGTAATAATTGCATACGGGCACGTTCAGCAATTTCAATATATCGTCCGTGATAAACAATACCTTCGGCATCTGTATCGGCATATGCCACAGAAAACGGAAATTCATACACTTTCATAATTTATTTTTCCAACCCTAAATGTTTATATCCAGCATCCGTTATTATACGTCCACGTGGTGTACGTTGAACAAACCCCAATTGCATAAGATATGGTTCAATAACATCTTCAATCGTATCAGACGGTTCTGATAATGCCGCAGCCAAATTTTCAATTCCAACAGGCCCCCCCGCATAATGTCGTACAATCGTTGACATATATTCACGATCAATTTCGTCCAAACCACATTCATCAATATGCAATTGCACCAATGTTGTCCGGATGGCTTCTGCTGTGATCTGAGAACAGTTCAAAGCCGTGGCAAAATCACGGGCACGTTTTAACAATCTGTTGGCGATACGTGGTGTACCACGGGCACTACGTGCCAACATCAACGCCCCCGCTGCATCAATTGGAGTCCCCAAAATATTTGCACTACGAACAATAATTTTAGCCAAATCTTCTGGACTATAAAAAGACAAACGTAAATCTATTCCAAAACGATCCCTTAATGGATTAGACAATAACCCCGTACGTGTTGTGGCACCAACCAATGTAAAAGGCGGCAAATCAATACGCACACTTTTGGCTGACGGTCCTTCGCCCAACATAATATCTAATTTAAAATCTTCCATTGCAGAATACAAAACCTCTTCAATGGCGGTCGGCAAACGATGTATTTCATCAATAAACAACACATCCATCGGTTCCAATGCTGTCAATATTGCGGCCAAATCCCCTTGTTTTGTTAACATCGGCGCAGATGTTGCCCGAAAATTCGTTCCCAATTCATTTGCCACGATATGTGCCAATGTCGTTTTTCCCAACCCCGGGGAACCATACAATAAAACATGATCCATTGCCTCGCCACGGGAACGGGCACCAGACACAAACACGGATAAATTTTGCTTTAAACTGTCGTGCCCAATAAAATCATCCAACGTCTTTGGACGAATTGATACGGCCATTTCATCTGGAATATTCGGATTAAAAAATCTATTATTAGTATCCATAATTACAACAACCTGTCTTCGGCATTTTCACGACCAACATATGCCTTTAAATCATTATACATCTGACGTAAATCGGCGGGTGTACTGTACAAAGAATCAGCATTTTTAATCAAAATTGTTTCCAAACTAATTTGTGCCTGTTTTTTTAAAACCTGCGTCAAATGTGGTGCAAAATCACGTGATTCATCCGTTTCAGCAGTTCCCTGTAATAACAAACCACGATTTGGACGCGGCGACAAAAATGAAAAATCAGATACTGATGGGTCAGGGGATACCAACGCAAAACCAGATATTTCTGGGCGACGCATCATTGCCTGCAATACATACCACGCCCCCAATTGGTGACCTGCCAACCATATTTTATCGCTATCTTCGTTATGATTTTGAATCCAATCTATAACGGTTGCAATATCTAACAAATTTTCTGCAGTTGTCCCAATTGTACCTTCGGAATCACCAAGTCCCCGATAATTAAATCGCACAACCGAAAAACCGATATCCATAAATGCACGAAACATTGCATACGAAACACGATCGTTCATATGATATTTCTGTCGTGGGTTACCAGATAACACAACCGCCAATGGTGCGGACGGTGTTTCAGATTTATGATAAACCGCGTGCAATTTACCTGATTCACCCGTTATAATAAGATCAACCATAATTTCACCTTTGTATAAACAACTTTCCTTTGATGGGTAATGTAGAACAAACAAATATCAAATTTCAATAAAAAAGTATGGTAATATGTTTTTTTGTTATATTATCAGTGGTGAAACACAACATTTTTGCTTTGACACAATTGTTATAAATGTTCTATATTTCTGATATGCAGGAGAAAAAGGGTATCAAAATGAATAAAATTATACCAATAACTTTATTAACAATGCTGTGTTCCAACGTATCACAACAGGCGGTGGCAGCCGTTCAGATGGATATGGATGTTGGTTATAATGATTTTCAAACAATATACACTGAAACACCAGTTCAATCGTATTACGCGTACCCAGATGATCAAAATTTTATCCCGGAAAACGAATTTATGGAACGTGCAGATAGTTTGGATTATGACGAAAATATTGTAAACGCAAGGAATTCGGAATTTTCGGCACATCCAGGTGTAATGTTCGCAGACCGTCCAATGGTAATTTGTCGTAATTTTGGTTGCACACGTTTAAATGAAAATATTACCAGAACATTTTTATTTAACAGTTTGGCCAATATGTTCATGATGAATAATCATTCGCGTGTATATATTTGCGAAGCGGATCCATTTTCACGTGACTGTTTGCAATCGGGAATTTCATTTCCTGTTCGTGCAGGCATTGCAAACGCATTGGTAAAAATTCCAAAAGCAACAATTTCACAAGTCAACGTTTCAACGGGTTTATCCAAGGCAACTGTTGGCATGACATACGATTTTTTGGTGAACGGTATTGATCGCCAATGTGCACCAACCATTATGGACATTATGGTTCCAATCAATTCACAGGCAACATTATCCAATCGTGAATTTGCATGCAATATGACCAGTGACGGAATCAGCAATGTATCATTAATGGTCAGTATTGATTACATTGATTTAGATTACGGGATTTTGGGTGGATATTATTCGTTGGGCATGCAAGGACCAACCACAGGTGGGGGGACAGGGTACGCATTATTTAAAACGGAATTCACTACACATGGCATGAAATTTCGTGCGTCTGTTGACAACGATGACGACTTAACGGGTTTAGACAGCACAATGCGAACAATTCAACCAGGTGAATATGCAGTGGAACCATTAAAAAAGAAATAATGACAAAAACTGTTTTGATTATTGACGATGATGATGTATTACGCAAATCATTGGCACGTGGATTGCGTTCAGAGGACTTTAATGTTTTAATGGCGGATTCTGCCGAATCTGCATCAGAAATTTTGAATCGAATTAATGTTGATGCCATAATATTAGACAGAATGTTGGGCGGCGATGATGGTTTGACTTTTTTAAAACACCGCCGTTCATTTGGCGATAACACCCCAACGATAATGTTAACCGCAATGTCTGGTCCAGAAAATGTAATCGATGGGTTATCGGGTGGGGCAGATGATTATTTAACAAAACCGTTTCAATTACGTGAATTGATATTACGATTACAGAATATTACAAAATCACGTTTTAACAATGAAAACACATTAAATTTGCCGGATGGCTTGGTATTTATAGACAATGAATTTATGATTAAAACATCAGATTCTACACAAATTTTATATTTATCAGGCGAAGAAAAAAAATTATTATCTAGATTAACAACCCCTGTTGGCAATATTGTCGCCGCTGCCCCAATGGTGGCAAAACGCTTGCGTGGGAAATTAAATTGTGTATTATCAAACATAGACATATTAACCATTCGGGGCAGGGGCTACAAATTAATTGTAACCCAACCTGCAACGAACAAAACAAATGGATAAAAAAATGAGACTGACACCTCGTAGTTTTATGTGGCGAACAATTTTGATGATTATGATACCATTGATTGTTGCACAGGTCATTGTTGCACAGGTATTTTTCAATAATCACTGGGATCGGGTTCACAGTACCATGGCCCGTAATTTAGCTGGAGATATATCAACCATGATTAAATTCATGGATGAAAATAATTTTGATATCGCCAAATCCATGGGACAAAATATCGGTATCAATGTATCTGTTAATAAAAATTTAAATCGGCCACGCAAAAATGCAAATAATTCAATTATCGCCGGTCGTCTGTCCAAAGAATTATCGTCAAAAATAAAGCGTTCCGCACAAATATATATCGATCGTAGTAAACGATTGGTATTTATTGATATTCCAACAAACGATCAACAAATCGCAACATTTGGAACATCTATGCATCGTATATATTCAACCAGTATCGAAGTATTTTTAATCTGGTTGTTTGGTTCTTTCTTAATTGTATCAATATTGGTTACACCGTTTATCATATTACATACACGCAGTATTCGCAGCATCGCCCATGCTGCAAACAGATTTGGTCGCGGGTTAGATGCACCAGGCTTCCAACCCAGTGGTTCCAAGGAAATTCGCGAAGCGGCGACAGCAATGATTACAATGAAAGAACGTCTGGACAGATACAATCGTACACGCACAGATATGTTAAATGCCGTCAGCCACGATTTAAAATCACCATTGGCCCGTATGCGTTTAGCAATCGAAACAGATGAAACAGATAAAAAAGTTTTATTACGCGACATAGACAGAATGACAGAAATGGTTAATGGATACTTGGCGTTTGCACGTGGCGAAATGCCAGAAATAGAACAGGCAACTGAATTACCAGCAATGCTGTTACGCTTGGCACGTGATGCCGCCCCTAAAAAACGTATCGAAACACATTTTCCAGATGAACCAGTTCAATTTTATGCCCGCCCAATGGCATTGGCACGTGCATTTGGAAATGTTTTAGAAAATGCCGCCAGGTACGCAAAAAAGAAAATAAAAATTACAGAAAACGATTTTTCTGATTATGTTGAAATTATAATTGAAGACGATGGTATAGGTATTCCAGACAATAAAAAATCCGATGCAATGCGACCATTTGTTCGTTTAGATAACGCACGCAGTGCAAACACAGGCGGAACAGGGTTGGGCCTATCGATTGCACAAACAGTCATCGAAAATCATGGCGGCCAAATCTTTTTAGAAGACAGTAGTTTGGGTGGTTTACGTGTACGCATTGTTTTACCATTGTAAAAAAATAAATGTAAAGGGAACAAAACATGAATTTGTATAAATACGTATCAAACAAAATAAATGAAAAATTAGGTTTTGATGTAAATTTAGAAATACCTCGTAATCGTGCATTTGGCGATTTTTCAACAAATGCCGCCATGGCATTAGCCAAAAATATGAAAAAAAATCCGCGCGATTTGGCGGTTGATATTATTAATAAATTATCGGATTTAGATTTTGTTGCCGAAACATCAATCGCAGGACCAGGCTTTATAAATATAAAATTGAAAGACGATTTTATTTTAAATAATGCAAAAACTTCTGCGGGGGAGGTTACACAAACAAACGCACCACAAATCATCGATTTGGATTATGGGGCATATAACGTTGCAAAATCGTTGCACATTGGTCATTTACGAACATCAATTGTTGGTGATACACTGAACAGAATCGCACGCAAAATTGGCCACAAACCATATTCTTGGAATCATATGGGCGATTGGGGAAAACCAATGGCGTTGGTTATCGCATGGATTGAACGAAAACATCCAGAATTACCATATTTTCAAGACAATTTTGATTCATCACAAACAGTTGATTATACATTGTCACCATCTGAACTAAATACCTATTACCCACAGGCCAGTGCATTTGCCAAAGAAAATCCAGATTTTCAAGCACACGCACAGGATATCAAGGCAAAATTTCAAAAGGGGCACGCCGGATATTTTGCATTGTACGAAAAATTTTTAGCAATATCATTACAATCAATGTCCGATACCGTCAGTCGATTGAATATATTACCATTTGATTATAATTGGGGTGAACGCAATGCTGCAAAATACATTGATACAGTTGATAAAATATTACGTGATCAGAATTTGGTATATGAAAACGATGGGGCACAAATTATTAACTTAAAAAAAGATACTGATAATGCACCAATGCCACCATATATGTGGGTAGATTCACGCGGCGCCGATACATACGACACAACTGATTTATGTGCAGTATACTGTCGCAAACATACAGATAATCCCGATAAATTAATTTATATCACAGATTCACGTCAAAGTTTGCATTTTGAACAATTGTTCAGAGTGTCCGATATATCTGGTATAATGCCATACAGTAAATTCGAACACATCGGATACGGAACCATTAATGGAACAGACGGGAAACCCTTTAAAACACGCAGCGGTAATGCCGCAGGATTAGATGATATCTTAGACGTTGCCGAATCCGCTGTTAGAACACGAGTTTCAGAATCGGGAAAAACATTAGACGATCATACGATATCGCAAATTGCATTGGCTGCGGTAAAATTTAACGATTTATTACACGATGTCCGTTCAGATTATATATTTGAACCGTCTGCAATCACCAGTTTCGAAGGCAGAACAGGACCATATGTATTATACACCGCTGTTCGTTTAAACAGCGTGTTACGTCGAGCAGGGGATATCAATGTAACAAATATCAATATTGAGTTAACCCCAGATGAACGAAACCTATTGATTGAAATATTGAATTTTGATCATACTGTTCAATCTGCTTTTGACAATCGGGCCACCGATATGATTGCAAATTACACATATGATTTATGCCAATTAATAAATACATTTTATCACAATTGCCCAATATTACGTGACGATATTGATAACACGACACGTATGCATCGTTTAACCATAACAAAAATTGCCCGTGATACGTTAAGCGTTGCCTTAGACTTAATGGGATTATCCATTCCGTCTGAAATGTAAAAAATTGTATTTTAACGCATAAAAATAAATACAGGTAATTTATTTTACCTGTATTTATTTTACTTTAATCATTATAAGCATTTTACTGATTTTAGATTATTTTTTTAAACTCATTAAAAACTCAACATTACCACTACCACCCAATATTGGCGATTTCACCACCCCATCAACATTATATCCCAATTGTGTAAAACAATTCGCAACCTTATCAATCACCATACAATGTAAATCTTTTGATTTTATAACCCCATTCGTACGCGCAGCAATTTCACGCGATACCTCAAACTGAGGTTTTACCAAAACAATTATTCGTGGCGAATTCCATAAAACCAAAGCATCCGCTATATTCGTTAACGACACAAATGAAACATCAACAACTATCAAACCAACACCTTCAACAGGGGGCATTTTTCGAATATCGGTATTTTCATACGACACAACATGCGGATTATCACGTATTTGTGGTATCAATTGATTTGTCCCAACATCAACCGCAATTACACGCGACGCACCATGTGACAGCAAAACTTCTGTAAAACCACCTGTACTGGCACCAACATCCAAACACATTAAACCGTTTGGATTAACATTAAAATATTCCAACGCATGTAATAATTTCAAACTGCCACGTCCAGATACATATGGCAGGGCGTCCCCAGATATATTATCCGTATCCAACACCATTTGACTCGGCTTTTGCACAACAATACCATTAACCATAACCAAACCAGATTTTATCGCTGCAACCGCCTTGGCACGGCTAGGATAAATATTTCGTAAAACCAATTCTTGATCTAATCTCATAACATTTGAATTATATCACATTAAAACTAACAAAAACAACTGTTATTACACAAATCGCACTACTAACAATAAACTTTAACTTTTATTTATTATATATTGAAACAACCTATCTTTCTATTTATCCAAAATACAAAAACACCACAAAAAGCGATACAAACTACACAAAATTTACTTTCTACAGAATTATGTATAGCTTACACCCTATAAACAATTTCAAGAAAGCACACTATCATATTATATTTACATATATAATCACAAATCAACACCATACCAAACAAAACAATTTCACCATACAAATACATTTAAAAAAACACCAAACAAAAAAACAGATATTTTACATATCCAACAAAATATCCAGTAAATTTTACATCCAATATAAACACACCAAAACAAAAAATACACTGCCACACAAATACTAAAGTATACATAATATACATTATACGCCTTTTATAAATCTTAAAAACACATACCCCCCTGTTATGTTTTTAAGATTATTTTTTTACAACAAAACCATTTTTTATTTCGATGCTTTTTTTACAAACAATAATCAATATACATTGCCATCAACATTTTTTAATTTTATAGATATAAAATTTTATTATAAACAGTATTTTTACAAACGAATTCATATTTTATACACCTAATACCACAACGTACAAACTAACCATTTTAAAACAACAAACAAACCTTTATATAAATCGAACACAAAAAAAACATTAAAAAAGCCTGATTTTCAACACCCCAACACAATTCCACTTCCCTATAAACAGACAGACAAACAACAAACAATTCTCACCATAAACACACACGTTGTTTAGCTAACACATCTCCACAACAACAATATCCAAACACATATTTCATCACCATACACGCTTTCCCTCAACAACATCATTTTCACACACCAAACAATTCACCACTATTAAAAATATTTATTTACACACAAACGCCCTTAACAAAGTTTATATATTTTTCCAATCAAAGGATTACCCCTGCATTTCAAATAATAAAGTTCTGATTTTCATCTTTATAAAAAAACACTCTACTCAAAATAAAAACACACAATATTACCACTACAACAACAATAAAATTACACAGACATATCAACCAATTACAAAATCACACTAATACAATTTATCAACAATAATAACTATACATAATATATATAGAAAATCATTTTTATCATCATCTTTAAAAACACAATCGTTAACAAACCCCACAACAATAACACCAACACCGCAGAAACCTAATACTTTACACAAAAAAAATTCAACACCAAAGCAAATATATTATATAAACCACACTATTTTCCACACAGCACAAATAACAAGTCAAAAAAAATATTAACCAACTTACACCAACTATTATTCAACTTAAACTAGAAACTACAAGTTAAAGACAATTATAAATAGAATCACAAACAAAATCAAATAATACAACCAACCGACTGTTATTACATATTATTTTTATATGTTTGAAGTGCTTTTACAACTTTACTTAATGTTTTACGTAAACTTTCGTCACGTGTGTCTACAGTAATGTTTGCTAATGCGTAAATATCATAGCGTTCATCAATCAATTGCGCCAAAACCTGTTTACTGTCAACATGTAATAATTGTGGTCTTGTATGACGAAAATTTGTTCGTTTAACTAACAAATCTAAATCTGCACGCAACCATATTGATATCGCATTTTCCAAAACCATTTCACGTACCAACGATGTAATAAATGCACCCTCGCCCGTAGAAATAACTTTGCATACCGGTGGCGTATTCAACAATCGTTCAATAACACGTTGTTCAACACGTCTGAATTCTGTTTCACCATACATCGAAAAAATATCAACCACACTACATCCGGCCGCAGCCTCAATTTCTTTATCTGAATCAACAAATGGTATACCCAACCTACGTGCCAACGCACGTCCAATACTGGTTTTACCCGCCCCCATTAATCCGACCATAACAATCGGTTTATCTAATGCAATATCTATTTTTTCTAATTTATGATTCATACTGTGTATTTTATCAAAAAAACACCGATTGCTCAATCAAAACATTTTTTAGCCACGACGTGCAACAAAAAATGCACGCAACATATCTGCTGATTCTGCCGCATATGTATCATCCTGCAACCATTCCGGACGCCACAAATGATGATCTGTATCATATATACGCGTATTATATTTTATTGCCCCACCCTTTGGATCATCAGCCGCAAAAATAATTCGTTTTATTCGTGCCAACGATATTGCCGTTGCACACATCGCACACGGTTCCAATGACACATAAATTTCACAATCGTATAAAAATTTAGTATTCAATTTTTTGCACGCACGATTTATCGCAACAATTTCCGCATGCAACGTTGGATTACGTCGCATTTGTACCTGATTTTCACCACGGGCAATTATCACCCCATCACGAACAACAATCGCACCAATTGGCACATCATCATGTCGCAACGCCCGTTCCGCACACCGCAAAGCAATCTTCATATAATCCATAACAGTTATAATAATACAATATTTAACACCATTTTGCAACATAGTGTTGACCAAAATTATTTTTTGACAAATTATATTGACAAATTATTTTTTTAGGGTATTATATTCACAAATTTATAATTAACCCAAGGGAACACAACAATGTTCAAAGAATTAAAAATGAAAATCGCCGCACGTCGTATTGAACGCAAGAATGCACGTACGGAAAAGAAAAAATCAGTTACAGGTGAAAACACACCAAAAACAATCACAGAACGCATTAAATTTGCATTTAACAAATTAATCGCATTTGCAAAATCTAGATTAAATCATATATGGCAATGGATCCGTTGTATTGATTTAATTGGTTTAGTAAACTTAACACTGTTGGTCGCAATCATAGTATTGTTTTCAATGCTGATTATCGACATATTAAATTGCCGTAATGTGTCCAAGGTTATAAACACACCAAACGTTGAACAAATTGAAATAACAACCCAGACACACCCACATGTGATTGTACGTCCGGTTGTAAAACAAAAATCAAATACTATCGTTACAAATAACACATTACCTATTCATCGTGATTCTGTGACACGCAAATATACAGATACCCCTATTTCTATTCGTGCACAAAATACAGATCAACAAAAAATTTATCGCAACACATCAAATTTGATTAATGGTGATATTGTTGTCGATCGTAATAATGCAACATTAAAAAACAACGATCACATCACCGGACATTTATATTTACAAAATATGCGTAAATACACATTACCATGCAATATTGTTATTGACGGTGATTTGTATTTGCGTGACGTTACTATGTTGCAATTTTGCGGTGATTTTATAATTCGTGGTAACATTTATGTCAGCCCACGTTCATCATTTGGCCCTATTCCACGCACTGCACGTTTGGGCGGCCAGGTAATTTTATAAAAAATTTTTGTATTTTCTGTTGCAAAAAAGGCACGCCATGTGCCTTTTTTTTCTATCATTTATTTTTTTACTGTGTTATAATGCACACACATAAAGGAAGAAAACATGAAAAAAACATTTGAAAAAACCTTAAACGTTTTGACCCGCAACATGGGTTACACAACCGTTTTAATTGTTGCAATCGTATTGTTTGCAATTTTTTCTGGCGGTTTATTAAACGGTATCATCACTGCCCTGTCTGCAATTATTGGTGCGACATGTGTGGTTGTTTTGGTTCGTGAATATAAAAAGACCCCAGATCCTGTTGCAAAACCTACACCTGCAGAAAAACCAGCAACAAAGGCTGCACCGGCAGCAAAAAAAGCACCTGCGAAAAAAGCAGTTGCCAAGAAAGCACCGGCCGCCAAAGCCGCAGCAAAACCTGCAGCAAAAAAGGCACCAGCCAAAAAGAAATCAAAATAATCAAATTTAATTGATTAAAAATCCCACCAAATTGGTGGGATTTTTATTATTCATGATATTAATTTTTTTAACGAACATTACTTTTAATAAATGGGAACGTATGTTTCATCAAAGGTGTAACAAAACCATTTTCAATCAATTCATAAAAAATAATTCTTTTTGAATTATCGGTCAAACGGGCATCAAACCAAACCTTTTGAACAACCTCTGAATAACATCTATCTGGATTTTCTTTTACATTTTTTAAAATTGCATGTAAATATTCTCTCTTTTTTTGTGCCAAATATTTATCTGCCCGTTTTTGTATATTTTGAACAAAGATAATATTTGAATAAATACCATAATTTGAATTAATTTGTTGTTTTTGTTTCATTGCCAACCCCTATTTCATTTTATGTTTAATGAACCGTGGCATAATATAATAAATATTCAAATAATCAAGTATATTTGTTTTTGCATAAAAAGCCCCCATATTTTTATGGGAGCAATAAAAGAGCAACATGAATGTATCCCGTTAAAATTCACCATTGGATATGCCAAAGAATCTGTCAAAGAATTCCTGCAGACGTGTTATGATATTGCGTTTGCGCTGGGTGCGATTTGCAGATTTATCAAAACGTGACATTGGTGGTAAAACCTTTTCAATGTCTTGGCCATTTGTCTGCACCGAACCATTGCGGAACGAATTTCTGATGAACGTGTATGTTTCTTCTTTGTTCAAGTTTTCCTGTGTTATGATTTTATTTAATTCATTAATTTTTGCCTGATTGACAAACATCATCCATTCTTCATCAACAACAGAATTTGGTGTTAATGAATTAATAAATTGCAAAATAAGATCTTTTTTGTTACGTAAATCAACACTGGAATCAATTGCACGTTCAATAGAAATCATTATTTCTTTATCACAACAATTATCATCATGATATTTTTTTACCAATGCCAAAATATAATCAATATTAACCTCGGTCTGTTTGATTAATTCCATTTCAAACACTAAATCATCATTTATATTTTCTTTGCCATTATCTTTATTTTTTATATATTTACCATGCATTTCAATATACATACTGGCATAATCTTGGATATCGCGTTCGGATAATATTTTTTTATCAGCAAATTCATCAAACGATGTCAAAACATTGCTTAAACGAACAATGCCACTGTATAAACGTATAAATTCTTTTTCGGCACCCTCGCCCGTTATTATTTGGCCAATTGGGAATTTATCCAATAATTCTGCAACTAATTCTTTATATCCGCGTATTTGTTTTTCACCATCTGTATAGCCATTATAGTATTCTGCAAATGTTTTTAATAAAACTACACCGGCGGCATCTTTATCACCAAATAATGCCAAACTTTCGTTAGTTGCCTTTTCCAGATTGCGAAAACAAACAATATTTCCGTGTGTCTTGATAGAATTCAATATACGGTTGGTGCGTGAATATGCCTGCAACAGGCCATGCATACGTAAATTTTTATCAACCCATAATGTATTTAACGTTGTCGCATCAAAGCCAGTTAAAAACATATTAACAACAATTAACAAATCTATTTCACGATTTTTCATACGTAATGAAACATCTTTGTAATAATTTTGAAATCTGTCACTGGATGTATCATAACTGGTACCGAACATTTTATTATAATCATCAATGGCTGATTCTAAAAATTCACGTGATGATATATCTAAGGCATTTGTATTTTCTGGATTCTCGTCCCACATACCATCTTCGGAATAATCATCACCATTGGCGGCAAAACTGTAAATGGTTGCTATTTTCAATGCACGTTCCGGATGTTCGGCCATTTGTTTTTTAAATTCATTATAATACAAACGTGCCATTGGTATTGATTGCACCGCAAGTATAGAATTAAACCCAGACATACGGATTGCCTGTTTTACTTTTTCTATTCTATTACGATCTTTGGCACTGGCAACAGTTTCAACATTTTTAATAACGCTGTAAACAAACGATTTATCATTTCGTTTGGTTTTGATATTAAAGTTATTTAAAATGTATTCTACGTTGTTTTTTATGCGTTCTGGGGCCATTAAAACGTTTTCACGATCAATATCATTTATTTTTTTATTTTCTATATCTTCGGCATCCCTGCATTTCACAGTGCCAATATAATCAACTTTAAACGGCAATACGTTTTTGTCTCGGATTGCATCAACGATACTGTAAACATGCAACCGTTCGCCAAATGCCTGATCTGTTGTTTTTAATTCCGCCATTCCCCCAGAATTAGAATTAATTGCAAAAATCGGTGTTCCGGTAAACCCAAACAAATGATATTTTTTGAATGCATGGGTTATTTGGGTATGTGAAACCCCAAAATGCGAGCGATGACATTCATCAAATATCATTACAATATGTTTATCAAAAATTGGATGATTTTTATTTTTTTCTATAAAAATGGATAATTTTTGAATTGTTGTGATAATGATTTTTACATTTGAATCTTCTAATTGACGTTTTAATACAGCCGTGCTGGTGTTACTGTTTGCGGCACCTTTTTCAAAACGGTCATATTCCTGCATTGTTTGATAATCCAAATCTTTGCGATCAACGACAAATAAAACCTTATCTATTTCTGGCATTGCACTGGCCAATTGTGCGGTTTTAAAACTGGTCAATGTTTTGCCACTTCCGGTCGTATGCCAAATATAACCACCACCATCAATTGTCCCATATTTTTTGTAATTTGAAGACACATTGATTTTGTTTAAAATTCGTTCCGTGGCAACGATTTGATATGGACGCATAACTAATAAATTATCATCGGCATTAAACACACAGTAACGTGTTAAAATGTTTAAAATCGTATGTTTGGCAAAGAATGTTTTTGCAAAATCCATCAGATCAATAATTGGCATATTTGTTGCATCCGCCCACATGGATGTAAATTCAAAACTGTTACTGGTTTTCTTATGCGGTACGGCAGAATTATTCTTGGCTTCATTTATATGCAAATTACGTGTTGTATTACTGTAATATTTTGTATATGTCCCATTTGATATAACAAATATTTGAATGTATTCGTATAAACCGCAACCGGCCCAGAAACTGTCCTGTTGATAACGGTTGATTTGGTTAAACGCCTGTTTAATATCAACACCACGCCGTTTTAATTCAATATGTACCATTGGAATGCCATTAACCAATACGGTCACATCATAACGATTATCATGCGCCCCTGTTACCTCATATTGGTTTATAACCTGCAATCGGTTATTGTGAATATCTTTTTTATCCAACAAATAAATATTTTTAGTGCTGCCATCATCACGCGTCAGCAATTGAATATGGCCATCACGTTGCAAAATGGCCGTTTTTTCTTTGATACCATTATTTTTATTTGCAATATTTTGTTTAAAAAACGTATTCCATTCATTATCGGTAAATTTATAATCGTTCAATAATTCCAATTGATTGCGCAGATTATTTATTAAATCATCCTCGCTGTGGATTGGTAAATATTCATACGCCTGCTTTTGCAATTGCGCAATAAACATTTTTTCTAATTCTGATTCCGATTGATATGCAGTTACCCGTGATGTATTTGGTTGATACTGTGCAACAACTGTGGATTCTGTATTTTCTGCAACGACGCTGTAATTTACCATAACATGCCCCTTTATTCAGCAATTTGTTCAAAGTTTAATAATTTATCGCGCCAGTATTCATATTGTTGGCGACGTACGTTTATTTCAGCGGGCAAACCAATTGATATGTCATTTACCAACGCATCAAATTTATCCAATATGGAAACAATACGTTCCTGTTCGGCAAGTGATGGAACTGGAACTTTTAATTTGTTAAAATCTTTGATGTTTAGGTTGTTTCTATCACTTTTTATCATACTTTGTATGGCTCGTTTGTTTATACTACTGTTCAGATAATATGCTATAAATTGTGGCAAAACGACATTTTGATTTTTTATTCTAGTGACAATGGTTGCAAAACCTAAACTACCATCAAACTCTTTTGTAATTACCGCAGATGTGCCAACATCACCAGTATGAACAGTTATTATATCCCCCAGTTTATGTTGCCTGCTTGCATTTGATTTCGCAAATTCTCTATCTAAAAAAATTTGCTTGGTGATTTTAATATGATTTTCTTTTATATTGCAATTATTCAGAAGTTTAACCCCATCTTCAACATAGTGTGTTGTCATTGTGGTCACAAGTCCTATAAATGTGTCAGCAATATCTATTATTGGTCTGTATGCATCTGGTGCAATATTTAACAATTCGTCACGATAATGTTCGTATTGCTTCTTTCTAGCTTCTAGTTCGGCTTCTAGTTCGGCTTCTAGTTCAGTAAAGGCGTCCAGAATACGAACAATTTCTTCCTGAACTGGTAATGGCGGAACAGGAATTTGCAATCCGTTTAGTTTTTTTCTGCTTAAACTTGGAATACCCGCACCTTGTTGTGATTTCATAAATTCGTCTTGATGGTTCTTCAAAATATAATATACATATTTTTTTAATACATTATCAGTTATAAATGTTAATACATAACAGTGTGCACCTGCCCAAAAATTTTCTGTCATCCAATTAACATATCCTGCTGATGCACCGCCTTGACTAATTGCCACGTTATTTTTTTCGGAATTATATTCGTCATATCTGCCAGATGGATATATTCCGCCGTTCATAACAGGGTATTTACCACTATTAAACAACAATTCCTTGTTTAACTGTTTTCCTGTGTCAATGGTTGCCAATTTTTCCAATTTGCAGTATTCAACCCCATTTGGGCAGTATTTGGCAATTAAATCATCAATTTTGGACATCATTAACCCTCCAAATCTTTCACAATGGCATCTATCTTGGTGCGAAGTTCATTTTGACGTGCCACGATACCTGTGATGCGCTGGTTCAATTCGGTTATATCAACAACTTCACGTGTGTCACGTGCCTCCACATAACTGGATACAGATAAATTATAATCATTTTCAGCAATATCGTCTTTTTTAACCAATTTGCAAAAATGTTCCACGTTTTCACGTTTGATATATGCGTTCAGCAATGTTTCAATGTTTTCGTCCGACAATTTGTTTTTATTGCCGGAATGAATGAATTGTTCACTGCCATCAATAAATAAAATATGATTATCGTTTTTGCTTTTCTTTAACACAATGATGCAGGTTGCAATACTTGTTCCAAAAAACATATTATCTGGCAATTGAATAACACAATCAACAAAGTTATTATCAACCAAATATTGGCGGATTTTCTTTTCTGCACCACCACGATATAAAACGCCGGGAAATTCAACAATTGCCGCGGTACCATCGGTTGACAACCATGATAACATGTGCATTGTAAATGCCAAATCGGCCGCGCTTTTTGGGGCCAAAACCCCAGCGGGTGCAAAACGGCTGTCGTTTATCAACAACGGGTTAGAATCACCCTCCCATTTAATACCATATGGCGGATTGGAAACGATTGCTTCAAATGGTTCATCATCCCAATGTTTTGGGTTTAATAGTGTATCACCCAATGCAATATCAAATTTAGAATAATTTATACCATGTAAAAACATGTTTATACGGCACAGATTATATGTGGTTATATTTATTTCCTGGCCGTAAAAGCCTTGGTTAACATTATCACGACCCAAAACCTTGGCAAATTGCAATAATAATGAACCGGAACCGCATGCTGGGTCATAAACCTTATTAACAGATGTTTTCATATTGTTTGGCTGGTTACGGTCAACCAATGTTATTTTTGCCAATAATTTTGATACTTCCTGGGGGGTAAAAAATTCACCACCGGATTTACCCGCGTTACCCGCATACATTGTCATTAAATATTCATACGCATCACCAAATGCATCAATCGTATTATTCTGAATATCATCATTTAATTTTAAATCTGCAATTGCATCTAATATTTTTACCAATTTTTTATTGCGTTCCGGAACGGTGGCCCCTAATTTATTTGCATTAACATCAAT
>JAZUKY010000048.1:0-22447 GCA_045643525.1 Candidatus Enterousia sp.
CATTTGTTTGCGGCGGGTGCAATGATTATGGACGACAGTTTAGAAAATGTGAAATCAAAAGTAATTGAATTAATAGGGGGCAATTTATGAAAAAATTAAGTTGTGTTTTTGCATTTATTATATTTGCGGTATTTTGCGGTAATTGTTATGCCATTGTTGATAATTCACTGGTTACATCGGCGGAAAAATATTTGAATTCAGTTACAGGTTTGGCGGGTGAATTTGTTCAGGATGCTGGGGAAAATCGTCAGCGTGGTAATTTTGCAATGTTACGTCCCGGCCGTGTCAGGTTGGATTACAAAAATATGCCTGTGCAGTTGATATCGGATGGCAAAGATTTGTATTTTTTTGATAGTTCATTGGATCAGATAACGACCGTTCCATTGACCAGTACACCCGCGGGTATTTTGGTCAGAAAAAACATAGATTTAAAAAATGCGGATATAAATGTTGTTGAAACGTCCGTAACCGATAAAACATTTTCTTTGACAATGAATTTGCGTGGTCAGGAAGGTTTGGGAAATATGACGGTTGTTTTTGATAAAAAACCTGTAAAATTAAATTCGTGGACTGTGATTGATGCAACGGGAACACAAACAAATGTAAAGTTTGTTGATTTGCAGACACGTACAAATTTTGATAAAAATTATTTCCAGATTGGCAGACATAAAACAGTCAGCACATCTGGTGGTGATTCATTTTATGAATAAAAATGTTTGGAATCAGTTGGGCAGAATTTTGTGTGATATTAATAGTGGCTGCGTTGGTAATACCGGCGCGGATGTGGCCGGATGTTATACGTTTTTTGGCACGTTTGGTGAATTTTATTCGGCAAATTATGTGGCGTATTACAGATGCATCCGAACAAATTAAACAAACAATTGATATGGAAAAACCAATTGATGATTTGTTGCGTACAACAACCGAAGATATAATGGCGGATTTTGCAACGCCGATTAAACGGGGGCGAAAATCAAATGTAAAAACACGAAAAAAAACGCCAACAAAAAACAAAACTAAAATAAACAAACGGGGTGGAAAATACAAATGAAAGAAATGACCCTGTTGCAACATTTTACAGAATTGCGAAAACGTTTGTTGTGGACGTTTTTGGTGTTTGGGTTAATGTTTTTTATTGGCTGGTATTTATCCCCGTTGGCCCAAGAATGTTTGATGCGGCCATTAATGCGTGTTTGGCCGGATGGGACGTTTTTATATAATGGTTTATCAGACGGATTGATGATTCGTTTGTCGTTGTCAGTAATGTTTGGATTGGCGGCATCCGTACCATTTGGGTTGGGACAATTGTGGATGTTTATTGCGCCGGGATTACGTCAAAATGAACGTCGTTTTATTTGGCCAATTTTAATTTTTTCACCGTTGTTATTTATTGCCGGTGCCGCATTTGCATTTTATATTTTATTTCCGTCTGTGTTTGAATTTTTTATTGAATTAAATACGCATACACCGGTGCCGGCGGTATTAATGCCGGCGGCACGTGATTATTTATCTTTTTCAATTGGTATGATGAAGGTTTTTGGTGTCGCATTTCAATTGCCATTGATATTGGTTATGTTAAATCGTGTTGGATTTTTACCGCGTTCACGTATTGTTGGGGCACGACGGTATGCGATTGTTGCGATTGTGGTGGCTGCGGCGGTTTTGACCCCACCAGATATTGTTTCACAAATGTTGTTGGCGATGCCTATGTGGGCATTGTTTGAAACCAGTATTTTGTTTATGAAATCTGATAAATAATAGGGGCAAAATTACAGGACAAATTGTTTATTTTACTGTGATTTTGTGATATAATTTACAGTGTGAATAATAAAATCGGATTTTTATCATGCGTAATTGCAGTGGTAATGACAATATCTGGATGTGATTTGCAGCCCAAAATAGTCTCATTGCCGGATTCTGTTGGTGATTTTATTTCAACACGATATCCCGCATTGTTGGCGGATCCCGACACACAACCAGAAATTTATAATTCAGCGGCAACAGACTATGGAATGTACGCATCCCCAGAACTGTATGGTACAGACAGTACATATGATGATTATGTTTTATATGCCAGTATAAATGATTATATCGTACCACCACAAACATATGATATGTCTGTAGTTTATGGTAGTAACACAAATCGTGCACCGATGACGGCTATTAAATCGGCAATGCCGGAACAACCGGAAATGACACCGATTGTTATATCAGAAACAATGGCACCGGATGCAGATGTCAAAGAGGTATCAGAAAATGATTATTTGATGATACCAAGCAGGCCGTCGGTTATTACAGACAATAAACCAACAACAATTACGGTTGCACGTGGTGATACAGTTTATTCTTTGGCACGTAAGTATGGTATGACAACAGAACAATTTGCATCGATAAATAACATCAAACCACCGTATGCATTGCGTGTCGGACAAACGTTAAAATTACAATCGGATATTGTTAAAAAAGAATCTGTGAAAACGCCGTCTGCAGTGGTTACGGGTGCTGTGGAGAAAACAAATAAAACACAGAATATCCAAAAGGATGTGGTGGTTACAGTTCAAAAAACAACATCACCAGTTGTTAATAAAAAAACAAAAATGGTTCAAACAACAACACGTGTTAATTTACGTGAAATTACGGTTGAACCGGGTGATACGTTGTATTCGTTGTCGCGTAAATATTCTGTGCCGGTAAATGATTTGGCGGTTATGAATAAATTAAGTATGCCATTTACATTATCTGTTGGACAAAAATTAAAGGTTCCAGATTTGCAATCTGCACCTGTTATGGGGCAGGGAACAACGCAAAAAACATCAATAATGTCGGTGTCAAAAACAGATAAAGTACAATCTACAAAAACAACAAGTTCAACTGTTTCAAAACAGGAAAATAAAACGACCTCTCAATCATCAAAAACAAAGAGTGATGTAAAAAAACAAACAACACAAAAAACAACAAATGCCAAAAATACCACGTCAAAGGTAGAGGTAAAGAATACAGGTACAACGAAAACAAATACAGTAAAAACAGAACAGAAAAAAATTTCATCGGACCCGAATACAAAATTGCCACAAATTACGGCACGTTCGTCGTCAAAATTTTCATGGCCGGTACGTGGAACAATTTTATCAAACTATGGTGCTAAATCTGGTGGTTTATTTAATGATGGTATTAATATTGGTGCCAACCGTGGGACGATTGTACGTGCCGCAGAAAATGGTGTTGTGGCGTATGCAGGTAATGAAGTAAAGGGAATGGGAAATTTAATAATTATTCAACATACGGCTGGTTGGATGACGGTATATGCACATTTAGATTCAATGTATGTTCGCCGTGGCAGTCGTGTTTCGGTTGGTGGTCAAATTGGAACCGTCGGTCAAACGGGCAAGGTTGAAAAACCACAATTACATTTTGAAATTCGAAAGGGAACCAAAGCATACAACCCCACATCGTATTTAAAGAAATAAAGAACCACCCAAACGGGTGGTTTATTTTGGTGGACGCGCAGGGACTCGAACCCTGGACCCACTGATTAAGAGTCAGTTGCTCTACCAACTGAGCTACGCATCCAAAACGCCTGTATCTATATCAGAACAGACTTGATTATATATCTTTTTCTTGTTTTTGCAAGAATTTATTGGTGAACTGTATAAAAATCCAAGAATTCATACCCATATAAACCGAAAAATTAATTTGTTAAAATCATTTGTGTTGATATGACGTTTTATATCAGAACAAAATACAACAAAGGAGAAAACAATGAAAAAAATAATCGTTTCAACATTGGCGGTTTTAATGGCGGCCCCTGCAATTGCGGGGATGCATCATGCAGATCAGGGAACATGGCAAATGTGGGGAATGGATCCGTATATTGGCTTACGTGGCGGTTTGGGATACACGAATTTGAATTATTCATTTAATGGCAGCAAAGAATCAATTACAGATACCGTTTTTGATGGACGTATTGCCGCCGGTTTAGAGGTAAATGACAAAATGCGTTCTGAAATTGAATGGTCAATGTATGGCAAAGTTAAAGACAGCGCGGATTTTGGAAATATAAATAATGTTGATGTTCAGGCAAAAACACAAACATTGTTATGGAATAATTATTGGGAAATCGGCGATTGGAAAATGATACGTCCATTTGTTGGGGCGGGTGTTGGTATGGCATTTACCGATGTGAAACGCAGTGGTCAAAGTGGTGATAATGAAACCAATTTTTCAGCAATGGGAACAATGGGGGTAACATTTGATATGGAAATGTTTGCGGTTGATTTGGCGGCCCGTTATAACTATATCGATGTTCGTTCCGGATTGCATAATTTTGGCGGAGATGTTGGTATCAGGTTTATGTTCTGAACCATTTGATATGTGTTGAATAAAAATAAATCATGTGTTTTTGAAAAAATTGCACGGATGTGCCGTGCAATTTTTAATAAATATAAAAATGTAATAAAAAAACTAAAAAGGGGGAATCCAGATGATGCAAATAACAATAAAAAAATTTGTGAATGTAATGTCTGTGTTTGGCATAAGTGCGTTGTTGGTTGGGTGCAGCACATGTGATAATATGGAAAAACAAAAAATGCATAACAGGCCGCAACATCATATGCAAAATAATGAAAAAACGAATCGCCATCAAATGTATGATAACACGGATATTCATAATCGTATGGGGGCAAAAATGTTTACCCGTAACGGCAAAGGGGAAAAATCGAAAATGGGCCATATAATGTTTAATGAAACGGATAATGGTGTAAAAATGGATGTTGATTTAACGGATTTACGGCCAAATGTCCCGTATACAGTCCATGTGTATCCATGTGTGGCATGCGATGAAGGTATGTGTTGTGGTGATAAAAATATCGCATCTGATATGCCAAAATTACATATTAAAAAACGTGGTCGTTTATCAGAATCGTTTATGATACATGGGGTTGAAGCCAAACAGTTAAAAAATTCAAAAATATGTTTGGAACGTGATGGTGGGGTAAAGGCCGCATGGGGACAGATTGATTCAGATATGTAAAGATAAAAAACTGTACTGTATAATGCCCCCGTTTTGGGGGCATATTTAATTGTATATCCCAATAATAAATCATTTTTCCATTATATGAATAATTGTACACACGTTGTGTGTTTATCAAAGGGGAAAATATGATATATGGATATATTAGGGTGTCAACCGATAAACAGGATTGTGATAATCAAAAATTTGGTATTGAATCCAAGGCATCTGCGCTGGGGTGCAAATTGATAAATATATCGAATATGCGGGAATATCCGGAACGTGTGAACCCGAAGAACGTGCGTTGGGTGGTTGTTTGAAACAATTACATTCTGGGGATGTTATTATATGCAGTGAATTATCACGTCTGGGACGTAAATTATTTATGATAATGCGTGTTTTGGAACATTGTATGAATGCGGGGGCCAAATTATATCCGGTAAAGGAAGGATATGAATTGGGTGATAATATACAATCAAAGGTATTGGCATTTGCCTTTGGGTTATCTGCGGAAATTGAACGTAATTTAATCAGTCAACGAACCAAAGATGCATTGTGGCACAGGCGTGCGGCGGGACAAAAATTGGGACGACGGTTTGGCAGTAAAAATAAAAAACATAAATTAGATGCCATGACGAAATTTATAAATAAACAATTGGAAATTGGTGTATGTAAAATAAAATTTGCCAAAAAATTAAATGTAAGTGTCCCGACATTAAACAAACATATCCAAAGGGTGGGGTGCAGAATTTGATTTGGTATATGTTTAAATATTGGTGCCGATTAACAAAATTTATAATGTCCGCATTTTATAACGTTTTCAGTGATATACAGTGATACACAGTGAAAGGTGTATCACTGTATATTTAATTTGTATCACTGTGTGATTTTGTGGCAGATGTATTATCGGTTGTCTGGTTGGGGATATCATATGGATCATCATCTTCATCATCGTTATACCGTTCCGGATGTTTTTCACGTTCATATTCTTTGGTCAGATTTTCATATGAAGTATTTGTATCATTGTTTATGGAATCAATATCTTTGTTATCAGAAAAACCTTCGGTATAACAATCGGCAATTTGATACTTTTTATCCCATGTTTTATATAACAATGAATTATATTCATCGGTATATTTGTTGTGTTTCATTAATTCGTTTTGTATAAATTTGAATAAGTTTATTTTTTCATTAACGGGTGTATCGTAACTGTATATTTGTTTATAAATATCCAGGGCAATGCGTTGTATTGCATTTACACCATCGTATTCGTTTTCATAATAACGGGCCACAGAATTAATGTAATGTACATTTTCTTCGGTTAATGCACGTTGTTTCGCCCGTGCAATACAGCCCAATCGTTGAATGCGTTTGGCATCATTAGGATGCATTTTATTAAACGGTTTTAAACCGGACATATTTGGGTGTTTATTTGCCATTTGTTCCCCCTGTATTTGTTTTCATATAAATATCCTTTGGTTTATCATATGGTGGATCTATGTAAATCATATTTACATATCTGTGCACCAATTTATGGTTGTGTTGCGGTTTTTTAAGTTTCTTTCATTTTTTCACCTTTGGTTTACGTTTGATATGAACAAAATAACGGAACTATAAAAGCAGGTGGCCGGTGGGGATGAAAAGGCGGTAAGAATTTATAAATGTATTAAAAATATGTAAAAACAATAGGTTGTTTAATAAAAACGAAAAAATCAAAGGAACGTTTAATCTTTATGCCATACAGATACCATAGGGGAATATATTTTTATATATGTATACACAGGTTCCGTCATATCAGGCTTTTTTATATTTGGCATGTGTTTAAACCTTTTTACACGAAAATGAACGTTTTATGTATTTTTCTGGGTGAATTTAAAGTGACGCTTTGGATTATCGAAAATCAAATAGATTGACATTTGAAAAAATGCCCAAACAACAAATTTGTATCAAAATAAAAACGCCCGTTTGGGCGTTTGTTTTTATCGGTTATTTTGTTTCATTGCCGCCATATATTCACGATTGAATTTAGCGGTTCCGTAAGATATTATATTGTGTATAAACAATGGGTCCACAGGAATAGACGTTTTTGGCAATTCGGGTGTAATAACCTTTATATCTTTTGTGTTGTCTTTGTTTTTATGTTCCTGTAACCGTGCCGTTTCTGGTACATAAATATATCTGTTATTTTGTTCCAATAGTATATCATATGTTCCGTTATGGTATGGCCGTAATTTAATTTTCGCGTTTTGGAAAATTACCTCTTGTTTTTTTACATGTGGTAATATAACCGCTTGGATAACACCATTATGTTTTATCACACAAATTGTATTATCATTTTCATTTTGGTGTTGATATAAAATTCCCAATGTATCCATATATTTATATGTTTTTTTGCATACGGGGATTTGTATTGATTGTGACCAGCCATCTTTTTCTGTTATGGTAACTGGGACATTCGAACAAGCATCAAAAAAATGGTAGTCCAACATAACTTGACGTGGGTTTTTAATATTATATTTTTCTATGAAAATGATGTATGCTCCTTCATTTTGTTTATACTAAAAATATAATACAAACGATAAAAATGTCAAGTTTGTTGTTTGGTGATCTTATGTAATATAGGAATTTTTTTTGTAATAGTGATGATTTCGAAATTGGATATTATTAAACAAATCCCCAAAATGGGGATTTGTTATTTGTCTGTGAATTTACCACGCAGGGATGCCTTGTTGGCGGCGGTAATTCGAATATTTGCCAATGTTGGGTATGTATTACCATCGGGCATATCCACAATGCATTGTTGCATATATGGTGTGCGATATACCAAATGGCGGCCCGTTTTGTCGGGACCATCACATAAACACAAAAATGTTTTATCAACACATGATGTATTAAATTCACGCTGAATTTCATTTAAAAAAGAATCCAATTTTGCCAAACGTTGTGATTTTACCGATTCGGGTATTTGATTTGGCATAACTGCGGCGGCGGTATGCGGACGTGGTGAATATTTAAATGAATATGAATTGATATAACGAATTTGTTTTGCAATATCTATTGTTTGTTCAAAATCATCATCCGTTTCGCCGGGGAAGCCAACAATAAAGTCACTGGATATTTGAATATCGGGGCGAACGTGACGTAATTTGTTTACAATATCTATATATAGATCCAATGAATACGGACGGTTCATCTTTGTCAATACATTGGGGCTGCCACTTTGTATAGGCATATTTAAAAATGGTAATAATTTGGGTTCGGCGCCGAATATCTCAATCAAATCATCCGTCATTTCGGTTGGATAACTGGATGTGAAACGAATACGTTTGATACTATCAATTTTTGCGGTTTCGCGTATTAATTCGGATAATCTGTGTGTTGTTCCCAT
The DNA here is from genome assembly GCA_045643525.1 of Candidatus Enterousia sp. Lineage (GTDB taxonomy): Bacteria > Pseudomonadota > Alphaproteobacteria > Rs-D84 > Rs-D84 > Enterousia. The sequence continues at coordinate 8,397 of JAZUKY010000048.1, forward strand.
GTCATCAACGAAATTGTATCCATTTACATTTTGCCCCAAAAAGCATATTTCCACGGCACCGGTTTCGGCGGCATGCATAACATCATGCATTACGGCGTCTGGGGCACGTGAAACCTCACGTCCACGGGTGTGTGGAACAATGCAATACGTGCAACAGTGATTGCAACCCTCTTGAATGGGAATATAGGCAACAGCGGGGGATGTTTTTGGTTGGGGTAGGGTATCAAATTTTTCCAAACCGCCCAAATCAATATTAAATAATTTTGTGTCCGGATCGGATAAAATTTCCGGTAATTTATGATAACTTTGTGGCCCTAATACGAAATTTAATTCGGGTATCCTGCGAAACGCATCCGCCCCAGATTCACGCGCAACACAGCCGACAATACCGAACAAGGCATCAGTTTTTTTTGCAGCACGAATCCGCCCTAGGGCCGAATAAACTTTGTTCGTGGCCTTTTCCCGAACGGCACAGGTATTTAATATTATTATGTCGGCATCGGAAACATCATCGGTTGCAATAAAACCGTGTGATTCCAACAGTGTGGCAATACGCATCCCGTCATATACGTTCATTTGACAACCAAATGTTTGAATAAAATATTTTTTCATTTTGTTTTATCTGTGTTTTTACGAATGTTATTAATTACCTGTTGTTTGGAACCTATGTTTTTATCCGTATCAATTTTTGGGCCAACCCCATGGTCATTTAAATATTTAACAATATCCATAACGTTGGCCCAATGTCCATTAACCAATTTTTCAGCAAAATCATGAATCAAATCATTGGACATTAACGTTGTCTGATTTTTATGGTTACTGTTTTTGCCGGTTTAACAATTTGTTGTGGAATGTTGATTTTAACCGTTCCATATCGGACACCCAAAACAGGGTCGTTTTGAATAAGTGTTACGATTTTTATTGGTGTATATTTTAATTTTTCCATGTTTTAATTCCTGCGGGTTATCTGATTTTATACGGGTTTTCTTTCTGTTTTATTTTAAGAAGACGGTTGGGAAAAATTTGTAAAAGCTGTTTCCTAATCGTTTCAAAATCGGGGTTTCGCATTTGTTGTCTTGTTTTCTTACAATGGGCACATTTAAAAACAACCTCGACGGAGGCATCGGGCTTCTTCTTCATGTCAATTTCAAGAAGCTTTGTTGCCCGGTCAACCGCACTGGCCCATGCACACATTACCAGGAATATTTTATCGGTATTTTCGATATTATTGGTTGGTGTATAGCCCATAAATCTTAAAAAATTATCAAAAAAATCCCCATAACTTGAAAGTTTTAGACATTCATCAGGTGTATCTAAAAAATATTTTTTTGTCATGATTTTAATCCTTTATTTTGTTTTATATGTTTGGTGTGATAATATTTTGCCTTTTGGATTCGTTTTTTTGCATTTATTACAACGGATAATTTTAAATGTTGCATTCTGATTAATTTCCGCCAACATACCGTATGGAATGTCATAAACATAATTGGATTTGCGTTCCAAAATTGGACAGGTGCACAACATTACAATATCCGCATCAGATATGTCTATGGTTTCGAAATAACCAGCCTGTGCCAACGCATCTGCATAATCTTTATCAAGCGTGTTTTTTGAGCAACCACATGTTTGAATATAAAAAGTTCGTCTTTTCATTGAATCAAATCCTTTGATTTACTAATTTAACTTTTTACGCATAATTTCATTTACAACCGCCGGGTTGGCCTGGCCACCGGTGGCACGCATAACGTTGCCCACGAAAAAGCCTAATAATCCAACCTTGCCAGATTTGTATTGTTCAACCTGGGATGGATTGGCGGCAATTATTTCATCAATAACGCGTTCAATTGCGGCCGTATCGGTGATTTGTTTCATACCAAATTTATCGGCAATTTCACGTGGGGTTCCGGTTTCACCATCCAACATTTTGATAAATATTTCTTTGGCCTGTTTACCGTTTATTTCATTTGCCGCAATCATATCAACCAGCATCGCCAAATCAGATGGGGTTATAATACGTGGGGCATCCGGATCGGTGGAAATGTTGCCGGTATTTTTTTCATCCCAATTTTCAGGATGGGCAAATAATTCTGAAATCATCCAGTTGGCAATCGCTTTGCCACGTTCAGTTTTCCCGTCAACGGCGGTGTCAAACCAACGTGAAATATCGGTTGTTTCGGTTAAACGTGCCGCATCGTATTCTTTTAATCCATATTCGTTGATGTAACGTGCACGTGTTGCCGCCGGCAATTCAGGCATTGTTTTACGAATACGTTCAATTTGATCATCCGTGATAATCAATGGTAACAAATCGGGATCAGGAAAATACCGATAATCCAATGCATTTTCTTTGCTGCGTAAAACAGATGTTGTGCCATCGGCCTGTGAATATCGCATGGTATCCTGGCTGACGGTGCCGCCATTTTCATAAATTTCGATTTGACGGCGGGCCTCGTATTCTATGGCGTTTTTGATAAATTTAAACGAAATCATATTTTTTGTTTCGGTACGTGTCCGGAATTCGTTTGAACCGGTCGGGCGGACGGAAACATTTACGTCTGCACGCATAGAGCCTTCTTCCATGTTGGCCTTGGATACGCCCAGGGCACGTGCAATTTCCCGAATTTCACGCAAATAACGTTCGGCTTCGTCTGGGGACGATATATATGAATTATTTTCCGGATTTTTTGTATCCAAAAAAGTTACGATTTCCAGCAATGTTACCCCGGAACGATTTAAATCAACAAATGATTTAGATGGGTGCATATCATGTTTATTTTTTGCCGCATCCTGTTCCAAGTGTGCACGTTCAATAAATATTTTCTTTTTATTGCCATCATCGCCGATGATTTCAACCCAACCACGACCAACAACAGGTGGTTCTTCGGCAGGTTGTGAAATTTGATAACCCTGGGGCAGGTCGGGGTAAAAATATTGTTTACGGGCAAATTTACTGCGGTGGGAAATTTGTGCATTAATGCCCAAACCAAATTTAATGGCCTGTTCAACACAATATTCGTTTAATACGGGTAACATCCCAGGCATTGCCGCATCAACCATTGAAACCTGTGTGTTGGGTTTTACCGTTGGGTTATAATCGGCCGATGCACCACTGAAAATTTTTGAATTTGACAGTACTTCGATGTGTGTTTCCAGACCAATTACCACTTCCCAATCTGTTGTTTTGCCTTTTATTGTAAACATTTTTTCTTTTTCCTTGCTTTTTATTTTTAATTACCTTATTATACATCCCGTTGGCTAGGTAGCTCAGTTGGTAGAGCAAGGGACTGAAAATCCCTGTGTCAGCGGTTCGATTCCGTTCCTAGCCACCATTTTTTTTTACCCTTATTTTCCCATTATTTTTGTTGGACGATTATCAATTCCGCCAAATTCTTGGATATGTTTTGCCAATTGCAATACGCGCATATCGTCGAAACGACGGCCAACAACCTGAACCCCCAACGGCAGTCCGTTTTCAGCCAAACCGGCCGGTGTACTGCATGCAGGGATACCGGCCAAATTCATTGCAACCGTAAATAAATCCAATGCATAATATTCCAATGGGGTTAAATCTGAATTCAATGGTAATGCGGTACCGGCACCAGATGGACATACAATCAAATCACATTGTGTAAATGCGGTATTAAAACTGTCTGCAATCATACGACGAACACGTGCAGCCTGCATAAAATAAACCTCATACGATTCGCTGGATAATACGGCGGTGCCGACAATCATACGACGTTGAACCTCTGTCCCGAAACCGGCAGCACGTGTTTTTTTGTATGTATCAATTAAATCGGTCCCTTCGACACGCAGCCCATAACGCATTCCATCATAACGTGCCAGATTTGATGAAGCCTCGGCCGGGGCAATGATGTAATATGCCGCCAATGCATCCAAAATATTCGGAATTGAAACCTCTATGATTTCGGCACCGGCAGATTTCAAATCCGCAATGCGTTGTTCAAATATACGTTTCATATCAGCGGATATTTCAACATTTGCAAATTCTTTGATAATACCAATGCGTAATTTTTTACCATCACCCAAAACAGGGTCTAATTTACCACTGAAATTAAATGCGGCATTTGGTGCACTGGTTGAATCCATTGGATCATGTCCCGCCATCACAGATAATAATAACGCAGCATCATCGGCGGTACGTGCAATCGGACCGGGGGTATCTAAACTGGATGCAAAGGCAACGCAACCCCAACGTGAACACAGACCATATGTTGGTTTCATTCCAACCAAACCTGTAATTGCCGATGGAAAACGAATTGAACCACCGGTATCTGTACCGGTTCCACCCATCGCCAAACCAGATGCAATTGCGGATGTGGCCCCCCCGGATGAACCACCGGCGGTTAAACGTTTTTCCATTTGCCATGGATTAACAGGGGTCCCAAAGAAACTGGTTTTACTGAATGTGCCCATTGCAAATTCATCCAAATTTGATTTTCCCAACAACACAGAACCACTGTCGATAAATTTTTGTGAAATTGTGGATTCGTATTCCGGAACAAAATTTTCCAACATGCGTGACGCGGCCGTTGTTCGAATACCACGGGTTGCAAATAAATCCTTCATTTCAATTGGAATACCATCCAATACACGCATTTGACCAGTGGCAATACGGGCATCTGCTGCTGCGGCATCTGCAATGGCCCGTTCAGGTGTGGTGGTAATATAGCAATTTAAATCCGCACCATATTTTTCAATACGATCCAAATGTGCACGTGTTAATTCTGTGGCACTGATTTCTTTATTTTTTAATTTTTCCAATGCAGCTGTAATTGTCAGATCTATCATAGTTTCGTCTTTTGTTTAAATTGATTTATTTTGTATAAACACGTTTATAATTATTCATCCATAACCTTTGGTACCGCAAAATATCCACGGGAAACCCCGGCATTGTCGGGGGCGTTTGCCAAAATCTGGTCGCGAATATTGCCATCCGTTACAACATCGGCACGCAATGGTAAATTGTGTTCTGCCGGATTCAACATTGGTTCAACGCCAGTGGTGTCAATTTTTTGTAATTTATCCAACCAATCGATTACAGAATCGATATTCATTTGTTCCAATTTTTCATCAGATATTTCAATGTGAATTAAATCTGCAAATTTTTGTAATTGTTGCTTGGTAAATGCCATTTCGAATCCTATTATTAAAAAACAGGGAAATTATACAATGATTTTGAAAAATTTCAAGGATTTTCCGCGTGTTGGACGCATAATTGGTATTGATTGGGGGGCCAAACGTGTTGGGGTTGCAATATCGGATGCAACGCGTGAATTTGTTTTTGCCCGACCACAAATCTTGGTTCAACGTGGTGGGTGTGGTGAAAAATTGGTTGTCGATTTAATCAATACAGAAAATGTTGTTGGAATTGTTATTGGTTTGCCATTGCATGCCGATGGAACGGAATCACAAACAACAATTATGGTTCGTGATTTTGCAAATAAATTATCACAATTAACAGATTTGCCAATTGCATTTATTGATGAAACATTGACCAGTGCATCGGCCCAAGAACAAATGGGGCGGGTTCGTATTTGTGATATTAAACAAAAATTGGATTCAGAATCCGCACGTATTATTTTGGAAAACGCAATATCTGTAATAAATCGTATGAACAAATAAAACGGGCGTTATTGCCCGTTTTATTATTAATCGTCGCGTTTATCTGGGATTTGACCATCGGCCGACAATAACACCGCAATCCATCGTGTGGAATCAAATTGGGCGGTGATAATAAATGTTGCCACCAATAATGGAACACTGAAAAACATTCCAGATACCCCCCACAATAATCCCCAAAATACCAAATTTATTAATATTGCCAACGTTGACAGATTTAATGTTGAACCCGTCAAACGTGGTTCCAATATATTGCCGAAAATTATTTGTAATGTAATTAATCCAATGGCGGTCAATATTGGTTGGTCCAATCCGGGGGCGGTTATTAATGCAAACATAATAGGCATGCTGCATGCGACAAATGAACCGATTGTTGGAATATAATTTGCAACAAATACAATAAATGCCCAGATGCCCGCAAATTCCAATCCAATCATATGTAACCAAAAATATGACATTAAACCGGTGGCTGCTGAAATTGCAGTTTTCATAAACAGGTATTTTTTCATATTTTTATCAATGCTGTCCGTTATATAACGCATTTTTTTCAATTGCGTTGCATTTTTAAATAATGCCGCAAATTTTTTATCAAATGTTGCCTGTTCAACAAATATAAATATTAAATAAACAGATATCATACCAACTGATGTCGCAATAGATGCCAACGAAGTGCCCACATTTGTGGCGATTTTTGTGATGTTTGGTAACATTGTCGCATTAAATTCAACACCGATTTTTTGCGATACAAATTGCCCAAAATCAATTAATTTTTGCTGTAACATTGGCAGGGCGGTCATCAATTCGGAGAACATTGGGCGAACCTGGGTAAAAAACAGGCAAATTAACCCAAATAATAATCCAAATGCCCCCAGATGGGCCAGACAATCAAATAATCGCGTGGCGTATGGATGAATACTTTGTTCTTTGGCAGTTTTAAATGGTAATATTTTACGGGTATATGCAGAAATTGCATTTATTAAATACCATAAAAATACAGCCACTAGTAATGGGATTAAAATTGAGCGTCCCAACCACAGAAAAAATATTAAACCAACAAAGAAAATAATTCCATTGAAATTCATAATCTGGGACCCCTGATTTATTGCAATGTTGGACTGGTTGATACAATATTGGCCAATGTATCTGCATCGTGTGTGATAATATATGATACAGCAAATATTGCAAATACAACCATTACCGCATTAACGATTATGGCGGTCGTTGTATATTTACCAGTTAAATCTGAATTAATTTTTTCACCACGGATTAAACGCCAAACAACCAATATCGTACATGGAATCAAAATCATCAAAAATTCGTGTGTCAAAACAAATGATAAACACAACATAAATATTAATGCGATTTTATTTTGAATAATATTTTTTATAAAATTGGCATACCAATTATTTGTTGTTTTTGTGGTATCATTTTTATCAGATGTCATGTATCCCGGAATCCATAACATTGAATATGCAAATGGCCATGTGCATAATATTTTCCATGTTGGAATATCGGTGAATGAACGAATACGGCGGAATTTAATGTATAAATCGACAACCGTTAAACCGATGCCGTACAATCCTAAAACTGAAAATACGATAATCATTACATTTGCCAATAATTGTGGCATATTTTCATGTATTGGTATTATGTGGGAAAATAACAAAAATACCACGCAGATTGCAATAATCACGTTATATAACCCAACAAATTGTTGTTGTGTAATTGTTGGGCGTGAATATTTTTTTAACATAATAATTGTGGCGGCAACAAATGGCAAAAATGCCAAAATAATTGACAATATATAACCGATTTTTGGGTTGGTGACTATATGCCCCAGCAACGCCAATAACGCAACAGAAATCATGCCAAAACCAATTGTGTACAACATGTGTTGCAATGGGTATTTTATTGTCCATAATTTTAAACTAAAATCGTTTGATTTTTCTGTGTTTTTCATTGTTTTATTTCCTTCGATTTTATATTGTTGTAATCTTTCCGTTTGTCAGGGTTGCATTTCCTGTTGGGGCAACCATGTTGGTAAATGTTGGTTGGTGACTGATGAACAAAAATGTCGTGTCGGGCAATTGATTAATTGTATCAGCAATTAATTTTTGTGTTTCCATGTCGGCCCCAGAATCCGGTTCATCCAATATTGCAAATTTTGGATTTGTCATAACCAATTGTAATAACATTAAACGTTTACGTTCGCCACCAGAAAAGCCAACGTTAACACTGCGATTTAGCCATTCTTTGGGAATATTTAATTGGTTTCGAACAGATTCCAATTTGGTTAAAAATTCACCCATCGATAAATCATGCCCTGTATTAAATTGTGCATGTGCGGTGGCGGAATGTTTTAAAAAACTAAGAACAGTTAAACCGGGAATTTCTGGGACATTTTGGGCACCCAAAAAAATTCCCATCAATGCACGTGTTGTTGTGTTTTCGTTTGTAATATCATGATTGTCAAATATAATTTTACCATTATTTACAGTATATTCTGGGTTGCCTGCAATTGTTTGGACCAAGGTTGTTTTTCCAGAACCATTATGGCCAGACAATAAAAAACGGGCCCCATGAGGTATGGTTAAATTTATATCGGTCAATAATATTTTATCGCCCATTGATACGGACAAATTTTGTATTTTCAGCATAAATTAAGCATCCTGTTGAACGTAATAATATCATAAAAAGTGTTTTTTGTAAAACACAGACTTTTTTAACTGTGGCCCAATGCCATTTGTATTAATTGTTTTGATTCAACCAAAAATTCCATCGGTAATCTAGAAATAACGGGGGCGGCAGTTGCCCCAATAATCAATGCGGTTGCCATATCTTCGGAAATACCGGCATGCATTAAAAAACGTAATTGTGATGCATCAATGGCACCGGTTGATGCCTCGTGACTGTGCAGATTGTCGCCGTTGCCATGTATGACACGGGGCAGGGTATTTGCCACAGCCGTATCACCAATTATGCGGGTGTCACATTTGGATACGTTTTTACATTTATGTCCGGAAAAACTGACCAGACTGCGAAATGTTTGTTTCGATTTATCCAACCCAACACCATAGGATATAATGTTTGATACTGTATTGTCGCCAATATGAATCATTTTTGTGCCGGTATCGGCCTGTTGTTGATTGCGGGTTATTGCCAATGAATAAAAATCACTGTGTGCATCATCACCCGCCAGTATGGTTGATGGGTATTTCCATGTTATTGCAGAACCAATTTCAACCTGGGTCCAATCCAATCGTGCATTTTTATCGGCACGGCCACGTTTTGTTACAAAATTTAGTATACCGCCATTACCGTTTTTATCACCAGCATACCAATTTTGAACGGTGGCATATTTTACGGTTGCGTTGTCATGGGCAATAATTTCGACAACCCCACTGTGTAATTGATGATTGGGACGACGGGGGGCACTGCAACCCTCCATATACGATAATTGAGAGCCTGTATCTGCAATAATTAATGTTCGTTCAAATTGACCAATTTTTGCGGTTTCAATTCTAAAATAACTGGCCAAATCGATGGGGCATTTCGTATTCGGTGGAACATAAACAAATGTTCCGTCTGAAAATACCGCTGCATTTAACGCCGCAAAAAAATTATCTGTGGCGGGGACAACCGAACCCAAATATTTTTTTACTAAATCGGGGTATTGACGAACGGCATCCGACATTGGTAAAAATATAATTCCCAATCGTTTTAATTCATCGGTATATGATGTATGAACAGATGTACTGTCGATAACTGTATCGGTGGCCATGCCCAATAAAGCACGTTGTTCAGTAGCACTTAGCCCCATTTTATCATACGTTGTTTTTAAGTCCGAATTATCAACTGGTGCGGCATTATTATAATAATTTAATTCATCATAATTTATCGTTGGAAAATCAATTTCAGCCCAATGTGGTTCAGACATTTTTTTCCATGTATGAAATGCGGACAGACGCCATTGTGTTAACCAGTCTGGTTCGTGTCTGGTGGCGGATATTTCAAGGACAAGATTTTCTGATAATTTTTGCATGTTAAAAAAATTATCCCTGGGCGGCCAATGTGCGGGCCTGGGCAAAAAAAGTCAACGATTGGCCCAACAGTCCATCGGTAAAAGTTTTTGTTAAAATGCCGTTTGGTTCGGTTGCGTTTAAATGTTGTAAAAAGGCATCTGCACGTGTCATGTAATTATCAACGCAACGGGAAACTTCGGAATCCAATTTAATACAGCGACGCATTTTTTCCAATGCAAATGGGTTTTTTGCATATTCGTCCATAATACCACCCAATGCGCGCCATAATGGATGTTCGGATGTGTCACGTGGCATAACATCCAATGCCGCCAAAATTGGAATCAGGTTTTGTAATAAATCCTGGTAAATCATTTCGGCATGTTCGGCAACCGCATTTGTTGCGGATTTCGTTTTTAACAGCGTTTGAATTTTTACAATTAAACTGTATTGATATTTCAACATTTTTTCCATGTTGCGTATATGACGATTGGTTGCAAATAACACAAAAAATAGACCACAGATTGAACACAGTAATCCCACAGCACAACCCAATATTATCCAAATCGTAATCATATCAATCTCCGGTTATTGTTATGGGTTAGTATAGCACTTTTTTTTTCGATTCGTCGCAAATTATATTAAAAATGATATAAAATACAGAAAAATCAACGAATTAATTTGTTTTTATGTGTTGGTTGTATTTGTTAAAAGTATGTGTTTTTAGCCTTGCACAGATTCGGTCGAATTGTTATAATAAACAGAAAATAAGAGTTTTTAAGGAAAGGAAGAATTTATGTTCCGCAAGATTTTTGTTGCTGCATTGTTTGCAACCGCCGCCGGTTATTGTTGGGCGTCTGATGACAGAACACCACAATCTGTGACATCACAGGTGTTTTATAAACAAGTTGTTGATACAAGTGAAATTCAAGATGTAATCGAGACAGAACAAAATGCCGTTGCAGTACGTGAAATTCCGGCGTGGCCATTAGCGGGCTCGGATGCGGATGTTGCGGTGTCTTGTAATGATGGTGCGTGTGCCAAAGGACAGGATAATATTCGCATCGTTTCCAAAATAGGTGCAGATTTGGTTGTTGAAAATAATTTTAATCTGGGGCGTGGAAATGGTTTCGGTGGTTGGTCCGGTGGGGCAAATATGTTGCATGGCAGTCAAGTGCCGGCCGGTTTTGATGATGAGTGTAACGGGGCAGAAATGCCGTTGTTACATCGTGAAATTTTAGAAGATGATGGTGGTAATGTTTTGACAGTTTCACGCAGTGGACGCAAAAAATGTGGAAAATTTGCAGCTGTACGTGGTGGTGATGAATATGCGGCATTTGCAGCCAAGGTTGGAATGATAAAGACGGTTACAGATGCAAATGGTGAAATTGTTGATGAAGTAACCGCGGGTAAAAAATCGGATGAAGTAGAACAGGAAATAGGTGTTAATTTGTCGGCGGATGCAGAACCAGCGGTTAATTTAACCGATCAGGTTCGGTCATGGGTTGTTGCAAATGGGCAGACATTACGTCAGGTCTTGCAAAATTGGTGTGATAAAGAGGGCTGGGATTTGGTTTGGACAACATCACGTGAATATCCAATTGAGGCCAGTGCCGTATTCAAGGGGCGTTTCGTTGATGTGGCGTCCGCCTTGGTTCGTAATTTTGGGCGTGCGACACCGGTGCCATATGCAAAGTTTTATAAAGGAAATCGGGTTTTGGTAATTTCAACAACCGAAGAATAAGGCAACAGTGTAAATAGAAAGATATCCTGCAGGAGAGAATAAATGAAAAATATATTTAAGATTTTGATGTTGTCGTATGCTGTGGTTATGATGTTGGCGGGATGTACAGCCAAAGAATCTGCCAAGGTTGCGGCGTCTGTGGATCAGGATTTTATAAATGCATATGATGCGTTTGAAATGGCAAAAAATCCACGGGCCAAGGTTGCAACGGGTGATACAGTTTCCATGTCCGAGGGGGTATGGTTGGGAAATAAATCAACGGTTTTAGAACATCGTAATAATTTGCCATCACAATTTGAAACAGATACCGGTGTTACCATATTATTAGATGGTCCGGTCAGTTTACAGGTTTTGGCAAATAATATAAATTCAATTACCGGTATTCCTGTAAAAATTGATAGCCGAATTGATTCTGAAAAATTAAAACGTGATATTAATGTTGCATATACCGGAAAATTGTCGGGCCTGTTGTCACAGGTTGCAACAGATTTGGATATATTGTGGTATTATGAAAAAGATAAAATCGTTTTTTATGAAACGGAAACCAAGACATTTACATTATATGCATTGGGAACAGAAATTTCATATCAAACAGCGGTTCAAACAGATGATGGTAATCAGGTTGCGTTGGAATCAACATTAAAAGAATGGGATGAGGTTGAAAATGCAATCACAGGGATTATTGGTAAATCAGAAAACGCAGATTTTTCTGTGTCACGCAGTTTGGGAACGATTACTGTGACCGCATCGCCATCGGTATTGGCACGTGTTGGGGAATATATTGAACGTCAAAACAAACGTTTGGCACAATTGGTTACAATTGATGTTAAGGTTTTGCAGGTTTCAATATCAAATGATTCGGCATTTGGATTGAATTTGGCGGCGGCAATTAACAGTGCATCCGGATTAAATATTGTTGCAAACCCAAAAAATAATTTGTCCACGACCGAGGCCAGTGCCATGAATATTGCCGTTTTATCAAATACGGTATCCGCATTGACCGGTGCAACACATATGGTTGGTTCAAGTGAAGTTGCCGGTGCATACACACAGGATAAAATTCAAAATGGTTCATTATCAGGTGCCGCCGGCAGTAATGCGTTGATTGAGGCATTAGCCAAACAGGGCAAGGTTTCATTGGTTACAAATGTTGGGGTAACAACACGCAGTAATCGTGTTGCACCGGTTAATAATACCAAAACAACAGGATATATTAAACGTTTTGAATCACGTAATTTTACAACGGTTGAATCGTCAACAGTTGATCAGGATGATTTGGAAACAGGTTTTTCAATGCAATTATTGCCAAATGTTTTGGAAAATGGTCGTATATTGTTATTGTTCCGTATGTCTGTTCGTGAATTGTTAAAAATGTCAACCCAAACAATAGGGGAGGTTACATTACAATTGCCAGAGGTTGAAGAACGCAGTTTTATGCAAGAAGTTATAATGGAATCTGGGCAAATGTTGGTTGTATCGGGATTTGAAAAACAAACAAATAATGATACACGTTATGGTCTGGGTGATCCGAATTTTATGGCATTATCGGGCAGTCGTGAATCATCGGCCACACGTGATGTTTTGGTTGTTATATTGACACCACAGGTTTTGGTCAGTCCGATGGATACCGAACGTAATATTCAACAAAATTGGGGGGCCCCGTTGAATTAAGATTAAAATCCACGGTTAAAACCGTGGATTTTTTTATATATTAAATGTTTTTTTGAATCTGATGAATTTGGGTGTTTTTTCAAAATTTACTTTTTGGGTATTGAATAAAAATATTTGAAAATGTGTTAAAAAAATCCCCGAAATAGGGGATGTTTTTTAGTTATTTTCTTTGTATTGTGGCAATATTACATCCTTTTAGAATAATATCAAATATGCGTTGCGATTGCAGTTGCATAGCATTAGTGGCAATATTACATTTTTTTAGAATAATATCAAATATGCGTTGCGATTGCAGTTGCATATCATTAGTGGCAATATTACATCTTTTTAGAATAATATCAAATATGCGTTGCGATTGCGGTTGCATAGCATTAGTGGCAATATTACATCTTTTTAGAACAATATCAAATGTTCTAATAAAATCTGCACATGTTTCGGGACTTAATTGTGTGCATGCAACAGATCGTAATGTTTCACCTTCTACCAAAGAAATGGCCCGGCCTGTCGGAAAAATATGAATAACCGGTTTGTGGGTTTTGGGGGACAAATATTCCCAAATACAATCTGAATATTCATTCATAGATTTTTCCCAATTTGGATAGCTTCTGGTTAATTCTATCATTTTGATAACTTCTCCGGTATCTAATTTTACTGCAGAATTATCAGATCCATCAGATTTAATGCCATTTTTTGTACTGTAACGTACGGTTGTGGTTTTAAAAATATCTATATCTTCAACGTCAAGATATTTATAATTTCTTTTTAATACGTATACATTTTTCAAAATACCAGATTGACGTGTTGCACCAGTCATTTTTCCCCCCCTTCTCAATGTTTGATGGAAGTTTAATACAGCGGAAATCAAAATCAAGACGGTGCAAAATAATATATTTTGTGTATATACATATTGACATAAATATAGAATTTTTTATCCCAAAATTTGGATTAATAATACGAATCGTATAAGTGGTTTG
>JAZUKY010000049.1:0-6169 GCA_045643525.1 Candidatus Enterousia sp.
CATTATAAATTCCGTCTGCAAATCCGGTAAACAAACCCAAATTAGCAAACGAAAATCCACTAACGCTATCACGCATATAAAGATATCTGTCTTTAACCATTACATTGTTCAATTCTATCATACTTTGACATAAATACAAAATATGAAAAAATCCGCCAACACAGCGGATTTTTTCATTATGCATACAAAAAATAAAATTATGCGTTCGCTGGCTGTTGTGCTGATGCACTTTTTTGTTCGTACATTTGTTCAAAATCAATATTTTGCATCGTAAATGCCGGGAAACCTGATTCAGACGTCAAACGTGTTACTAATGCCCGAACAGATGGAAATAATAATGTCGGAACATCTATTAACAAAGTACGTTTTTTCTTTTCTTCATCTTTTTCTTCACCCATTTGAACCAATCCGGAATATGTACAATCAATCATAAATATGGATTTATCACCATTTTCCAATTTTGAATGTACACGTGTAATCAAATCAACCATAAATAAATTATTATCTGCACCCTTGATTTGAATATCGATACCCATTTCGATTTTTGCCTGTCCATTGTCTTTGTTAAAAAACAATTCAGGAACATTCGGACTTTCAAACGAAAGATCCTTTAAAAATTGAGAAATTACATTAAAATTCACCATTATTTTACTCCTTGCCTTATATTTTGGGAAAAGTAGTCTGGACTTATTTCCGCGTTTTATGGTAATATAGCATTGAAAGAGTACTTTTACAAGTGGGGGATTATAAATTATGAAATATTTTTTTAATTTTCGTCGTATTTTAGTTTTAACAACTGTATTTGGTATCGCAGCCTGCGATTTATCAATATCTACACGTAATGGTGATGATTCAATAATTCCATCAAACATGCGTGCTGTATCATATTCAGACATTCCTGGTTGGCGCGATGATGATGTTCGTTATGCCCTGCAGGCATTCAGAAATTCTTGCAAGGCAAAAATACAATATGCTGGTCGTGTAATACCGGACCGGGAATTATTCCAAGAAAAATGCAAAATGTTACCATCCGCATCTGCAGATATCGCAACAGTACGTGCATGGTTTGAATCAAACTTTCAACCATATTTAGTGACCGATTCCGGTTCCAAACAAGGAACATTTACCGGTTATTATTCACCGATTATACCTGCATGCAGAACACGAACCGCACAATGTAATGAACCATTAATGGATGTCCCAACAGATGGCCGCGAATACAAGGGGGTATCAAAAAAAGAAATTGTTGAAAAACGTATCGGTCGCATTTTATATTGGGCAAATATTGTAGATGTACAAAACATCCAAATCCAAGGCAGTGGTATGTTAAAATTGGAAGATGGCACAAATGTAAAATTAAACTTTGCATCAACAAACGATTTAACATTCAAATCCATTGGCGAAGAATTACGCAGCCGTGGCATCAGACCAGATGGTGGTTACACCTCTGATGCAGTATGGACATATTTAAAGAAAAATCCAAATTTGGCACGTGACGTAATTTACAAGAATCCACGATATGTATATTTCCGTCAAGCTACATCATCAGACGTCATTGGGAAATTGGGAACCCCATTGTCAAAAATTCGCTCTATTGCGTTGGATACTGATATATATACATTGGGGGTACCGGCATTCATTGACACAACATTGTCTGATGGGCGAAAATTTCGTCGACTAATGATTGCCCAAGACACAGGCAATGCAATCAAGGGTTGGATTCGTGCCGATATATTCTTTGGCACCGGCGACAGTGCATATAAATTTGCCCACAGTCAACATACCCAAGGTTCTTTATATATCTTGATGCCAAAGGTATACAATTATGTCAAACCAATGTAATAAAAAAATTTATCAACGCATCGCCCGTCCGCAAACAATCGCAGGGGCAATGGGTGGTTTGATGCAAATATTCGGCATCCGTGCATCAGATTCTGATTTGGTTGCACGTTGGACTGAAATTATGGGGGCTGATATTGCAAAAATAACAACCCCCATTGCAATAAAAAAAATGCGGGATGGACGTTTTTCTGTTGTGTTACGCCCCACCAATCCAGCATTTACATTGGCATTATCGTATCGAATTGAAGAAATAACAGAAAAAATTAACAAATATTTTGGACGTGACGCTGTTGCCAAAATCAATTTCAGAAAATAAAATATTATTTCTAATTAAAATACCGGTAAATACCGGTTTTTTTTATTTTATTTTTGATAAAATTTTTCGTTCATACCACAATGAAATCGCTGGCACTAAAAATAAAACAATCCCCAACATTTGCCACACCCCTATTCCGGCAATCATTGCCAAATACATTGTTATTGGTGATATACCGCTAATTAATACGGCCATATATACAAACGCCGGCATCAGTATTATTAAACAAAAAACAATAAATCCCATTATCAAATTGATAAAAAATGCACGAAACAATACACGTTGTTTTGACAACATACGCAAATCATACATTTCCATATCTTCACATTTCATTTTTTAATCCTTTATTTATTATGAATACAATTATATCACAAATATGATAATATCTAAAAATTGAATTTTTTCATGTTTGCATGTGCCAATGCAATCGCAATGGCATCACTTTCGTCTGGTGTTTTTGGCTTTGCCGCAGGTAATAACATTCGTACCATTTTATACACCTGTTCTTTATCTGCATGCCCCGCAGATGTCAAAGCTTTTTTTATTTTGTTTGGTTCGTATTCGTTAACCGGAATATTATTATTTGCAACCGCAACCATTGCCGCGGCACGTGCATGTCCCAATGCCAATGTTGTTGTCGGATTTTTATTTACAAATGTAATTTCAATACTGCATTCATCGGGTTTAAATGTTTCACATAATTCATTTACCCCATAAAAAATTGTAACCAACCGCACTGCAAACATATCCCGTGTTGGTGGTAAGATAACGCCACTGGCAACATAATGATATTCCGGTCCCACCGTATCGATTATTGCCCACCCTGTATGTAACAACCCGGGATCAATTCCAAGAATTCGCATAATATTCCCCTTTCTTATTTTTCATTATACAATAAAAAATGCCGCAAACGCGACATTTTTAATTTTGCCATAATACAAAAATTATGCTGCAGCGGTAAACACTTTTTGAACATCATCATTGTCATCCAGTGCATCCACCAATTTTTCGATTTTTGCATACGTTTCATCGTCCAAATCCATCGGCATATTTGGCAACCACGTCAATTCTGCATTTTCTGGTTCCCCCAATTTATCAGCCAATGCTTTTTGAACATTGATAAAATCATCTGGCTTGGTCGTAACGATAAAACCTTCTTCGGATGCTTCCAAATTATCTGCATTTGCATCCATAATTATTTCCATCATTTCATCTTCGGTTTTGCCGATACTGGCTGGATACATAATTTGACCGGCACGTGTAAACATAAATACAACACTGCCTTCTTCACCCATATTACCGCCATTTTTTGCAAATATATTGCGAATTTCCGGCACTGTGCGACGTGGATTATCTGTCAAAGCCTCTACAATAACAGGAACCGCACCTGGCCCGTATCCTTCATATCGTACTGCGACATAGTTTTCGGTATTACTGCCCGATGCCTTATCAATTGCACGCTTAATATTATCATTTGGCATGGAATTTTTACGTGCCTGCAAAATTGCCAGACGCAAACGTGGATTGTTATCCGGACTTTTATCCCCCAATTTTGCCGCCATTGTTATTTCACGTGCCAATTTTGTGAACAAACCACTGCGTGCGGCGTCCACTGCACCCTTTTTATGTTGGATGTTATGCCATTTACTGTGACCACTCATATTTGACCTTTTATTTTATTTAGATTAAAATTACGTATAAAAGGATAACAAATGATTGGAAAATTGCAAGGCACAATTGATTATATTGGGGATGGTTTTGTTATTTTAATGGCGGGCCCCGTCGGGTACAAGGTTTTTACCCCAGAATATTTTAAATCCAAAGATACTGTATCTTTGTGGATTGAAACAGTTGTTCGCGAAGATTCCATACGTTTATTTGGTTTTTCCAGTTTGGCTGCACAAAATTTGTTTAATCAATTAACTGGGGTTTCTGGGGTTGGTCCAAAGGTTGCAATGGCAATATTGGGAACAATAAAAACAGATACATTGTTATCTGCAATCGCAACGGGGGACGCTAAAACGATTGCCACCGCCCCCGGTGTTGGAAAAAAGGTCGCTGAAAAAATAATTATAGAATTAAAATCTAAGGTTTCGTCTGGAACAGCATTGGAATTTGCCCAAGATGCAACAACCGGTGCATTACCCGATTTATTAGCCGCATTGGAATCCTTGGGCTACAAACGTTTAGACATCATTGATATGGCACAAAAATTGGTATCCGATAACCTGGGGGCCGATGTTACAAAATTGGTTCCAATGGCATTAAAAATAATAAGTGGAAATAAATAAAATGAATAATGATACAATTTATGCATTATCATCTGGTCACGGTAAATCCGGTGTTGCGGTTATACGTGTATCGGGCAATCAATTACACGATATTTTCGCCCAAATGGTTGGCAAGGATGAATTTACGCCACGTACAGCGTACTTTACAAATTTACGTGACACATCAAACGATTTAATCGATCAGGTAATTTTAATTTATTTCGCATCCCCAGCGTCATTCACGGGTGAAGATATAATTGAAATTCATTCACATGGTGCACCGGCTGTGATTCGAAAAATATTTGAATATTTAAACACTTTGGGTGGACGCATGGCCGAACCCGGTGAATTTTCCCGTCGTGCGTTTTATAATAACAAAATGGATTTAGCAGACGTAGATGGCCTGGCTGCATTATTGGATGCAACAACCGAACAACAACGTCGTTATGCATTACATTCATTAACCGGTGGGGACAGTCAAATATACAACACATGGCGAAAACAAATGATTGAAATATCTGGTTATGCCGCCGCAATATTGGATTATGATGCAGATGATTTGCCAAAAAATATTGGCGATGTCGTAAAAAATCGCACCCAAATTTTATATAATGAAATATCTAAATCGTTATCACATAATTCCGCCGTACGTGCAATACGTGGCGGATTTAATATTGTTTTGGCCGGTGAACCAAATGTTGGGAAATCATCATTATTTAATTATTTAGCCGGGGCCAATCGTGCAATTGTTTCAGATATACCGGGGACAACGCGTGATGTAGTTTCCATCAATTTGGATATTGATGGTTATTTGGTAAATCTGTCCGATACCGCTGGCCTGCGTAATGGCGGCGATATAATTGAACAAATTGGTATCGAAAAAACGTATCAGGAAATTGAAAATGCAAATTTAATTATACGCGTATTTTGTTCTGATACAGATATTCAACCAAATGAAAATGAAATCATTGTGATAAACAAATCCGATTTATTAAATAAAAAAACAAACCAAAATGCAATTTACGTATCTGCAAAAACCGGTGATGGAACAATAAATTTTATGAATGCAATACGCAATAAAATTCACACATTAATGGACAATACAGAAAATGCATTAATATTAAATGCCCGTACATATACATTATTAACCGACGCAGCCACAGAATTACAAAATGCATTAAAATTATCGGGGGATAATTATGATATATTTTCCGAACATGTTCACAGGGCATCCGATTGCATTGGAAAAATATTGGGACAAATTACCGCCGCAGATGTAATGGACGCAACATTTGGCCAATTGTGTCTGGGAAAATAAAGTATTGTTCTGTTCCAGTTATGCTTGGTTATGGTTTGAACACTGAAGATATTTATTATCTTACAATTTGTATAAATATATAATTTATTTACCTGTCAATTGATCGGTAATTTTACTTACATCTATATTATCTGCGGCACTTTCGACCAGATTCTTTAAATTTGAACCGGTATCGGATTTTTTATCCGTTTTTTCATCCGTATCCGTTTTTTCACGATTGATTATCATATCACCAACCGCACCATCCAGATTCGTTAACGCACGATATATCGATGTAAAGGCACCTTCGCCCCGTTCACGTGTTTCATCATCATATAATCCCAATTGGGATGCATCCAATACAACCTCTGATTCAATACCAGGCTTCATCCCCAATGCCTGTTTCCGTATCTTTAAATCATTGGCCAATCGCATATATTCACC
>JAZUKY010000050.1:0-8706 GCA_045643525.1 Candidatus Enterousia sp.
TTTATCAGACAAATAATCAAAATTGACCGACACAGCACGCGCAATCTCGTCCGCAGACATAGCGTCTGTTTGCCCAGAAATCATCGCCAACCAACGACGCAAAAACGCCCGATTTGCAACCGTATCTGGCATTTTAAAAGGATTCAAATGTGTTTCAGACGATTGATTCACACTATCTTGATATTTCTCACGTCCTTGCATAGTGATATATTTACCACCAACCGCCAAAGTAAATATCTCGGCACCTTTATTTCTATCAAAAAAGAACGCCTTTAACTTTTGATGACGCAACGATTGCGCAATCAAAAATGAATACAATGTTGTTTTACCCCCACCGGTTGGACCAATTGTCAATGTGTGTCCCACCGCCACAGGTTTGTCCGATACATGGAATTGAAATTGATACGGTGTCCCAGAGGCAGTTGGAAAAACAACCAATGGCCCCGAACCCCAATCACTATTTGCAAAACCACGCGGTGATGCATCCATTGGAATTGATATCGCGGCTGTTTTTGACAATAATTTAAAACTACGTGGAAAAACATCAAACCCTGGAATAATAGAAAACCATGAAACACGCGTGGCAAATGTCTCAACAATCGGCGACACACCAAACGATGCAGATATTTTCTTGAACTCTTTGATGTAATTTTCCAATTCTTCGGGCGTATCACCAAATAACATAAACAACGGATAATAATTCACCATACTTTGATTTCCAGACACATTTTCATCCATAATACTCTGTGCCTCTTCCATTTGCTCCATGGTTGAATTTTCTGTATTTTCATCTGTGGTTGATTGTGTTTGACGCAATGTGGTTGCAACATCTGCAACCCCCATTATATGAAAACCATTCATACAAATCATTTCACATTGAATTGTTGAAACATTTATAAAAAATTCTTCATCTAAATAATCAGGCGCAATTTTAAAAGAAATTGTTGCGGCATATTTTTTAACACCCCCACTTTCATATTTAATAAATCCATTATTCATAAAATCAACATCA
This sequence comes from Candidatus Enterousia sp., assembly GCA_045643525.1. Taxonomy (GTDB): domain Bacteria; phylum Pseudomonadota; class Alphaproteobacteria; order Rs-D84; family Rs-D84; genus Enterousia. The sequence goes on from JAZUKY010000050.1 coordinate 1,013, forward strand.
TCAACAGTAACTAAATCAGCAATATCATTGTTGCAAACCCCAGGTTCTGGTTTAGTAATTGGCGACAAAATTCTTCCAAAAAACCGCGCCATGTTATTCGAACTGTTATTTTTCAACATTGTTGGTTTATACGGCGCAAAAATCGATTCTATATAATTAGAATATTGATTTAATTTTTCTAATGCATCATTACCACCAACAGATAAAACAATATAATAATTATTATTAAAAATCTTTAACCCTTGGTTTTTCCATTTTTCATAAATTGCCTGTAAAGTAGGTTGATGAAATTCATAATCCATTTTTTCATCTACGGCATCCCGGGTTGTAAAAAATCGCAATATAACATTTGGGTCACGAATTTGGTTAAACAAACTGGCACGTAAATCTAAAAATCTTTCACGTGTTTCATCATCTTGCATACTGGTTTGAACACCATCTAAATGATAAACCCGAACATATGTTCCATCAGAAATCTGTAAAACATTTTCTTTTTTAACATCACGGAAAGGCAAATATTCAGAATACCGCACATAACCAAACTTTGGAAAAATCTTGCGTGTCAACGCCGGCAAATAAATCATCAATGCGATAAAAACCGCCAAAACTAGCATAACCAACACCGTGACAGTAATTTGAAAATCTGAACTGCCCGCAAAATAATCAAAAAATCCTGTTCCTGTATTCATTTACGCCGCCAATCTCCGTGGAATTTTTCTTTTTAGTAATTGAAATCGTGCCAAAATAATCTGCCCAATTTGTGGGTCTGTTCGTGAATATATCGCCAAAATAGTATGAACAACAATCACCGATATTAAAAATAATAACGGTTCGATTTGGAAATCAAAAAATACCAACGCAGACACATAAATTGCAACAAAAACAACAAATTGCACAACAAAATTCAGCACCGCCAAATAATACGGCACATAAAATATACGCGCTGGGTTCGCCAATGCTTTTAAAACCTGTTGTTTCATCTCTTCCTTGTCCTGTTGATAATTATACCACTTTTCAACATTTTTTAACAAGCAGAAAAATAAAATCCATAAAATTGTTAAAAGTGTTAAAAACTGATGCTTTTTTTAACAAGTTTTCAACAATTCATATATTTACTTTAAATTTCAAAAAAACTTAAATTTCTGGCAAAAAATTGTTAAAAAAATTTTTATACAGTACTTTTCAACAATTTCAACAGTCCCAACAACAACAACAAATATATATTATTTATTTGATTTTTGTTAAAAACTGTTTATAATCGTTTTGCAAAAAGGATTTGATATGAAATTTTTAAGTTCGTTAAAGGCCTGGAAAAAACGCGGTGACATTAAACAAATTCGTCGTGGCAAACAGGTTATCTTGATTGACCCAAAAAATCCAAAGTTAAAGGCAAAACAGGGTTTCAAGAAATAATAACGGTTTTTTCAAACCTATAATTTTTAATACCCGTAAAAACGGGTATTTTTAATTTTGCTTCTTTTTTACCAACATAGTAAATTATTACCATGTAAGACAATTTTTACCAATCAATATCGTTTATAAATGCTTCTTTCAACACATTATCTATATCGCTATCATTTAAACCTGACTGATGTAAATATTCTATTTGCGGTGTATTATAATGTGCGATATTTGCACTGTGTGCCGCAGATTCTGGCACCGATGATATTTTTTGTGTTGGTCGAAATATAATTTTAGCATCATTATCTGCAATTGCCGACATTTGAATATCAGAACGTGCGTTTTCGCAATATTTATAAATATGTGCTGTGCCATTTATCTCGGATACAGAATTTTTATATGCAACCAGCCGTGTTTTTATAAAAATCCCGGTATTGACCGCCAAATGATGTGCATCAACATTAAATTTAACCCGTTCGCGATTTTGAATCACAACAAATCCGCGTAATTCAGACCCCATACCGTTGTTTTTTACAGATATTGAAAAATCTGTGATTGAATTAATAGAAACACGGGCTGATAAAAATATCACCTGTTTTTTAACATTTTCATGTATATTTATATCCAGATTATTTTTTCCAGCCAACTCACCAACGTATATAATATGAATAGGCAAATCATAATTTTTTGAAATTTCTGGCGAATCCAGTGTTGATAATTCTGGACAAAACGAACCATCCCGAAAAACAATCGTTTCTGCGGGAAATGTTTTTATATTGAAATCTTGCCAGATGTATGACATATTACTACCATTATAAAGGATTTTATTATGGGATTCAATTGTGGAATTGTTGGTTTACCAAATGTAGGAAAATCAACCTTGTTTAACGCATTAACACAGAGTGCTGCCGCTGACGCGCAAAATTACCCTTTTTGCACAATAGAACCAAACACCGGTCGTGTTGTTGTTCCAGACGAAATATTGTTAAAATTAGCGGCGGTTGATAATTCTGAAAAAATTATACCAACTCAACTGGAAATTGTTGATATTGCGGGCCTTGTTCGTGGTGCATCAACTGGCGAAGGTCTGGGAAATAAATTTTTGGGTAATATTTTACAGACAGATGCCATAATTCATGTGGTGCGTTGCTTTGAAAATGATGACATAGTTCATGTGAACGGTAAAATTGACCCAATTGATGATATTGATACAATTGAAACAGAACTTGCACTGGCTGATTTAGAAAGTATAGAAAAACAAATTAAAAATCTGGAAAAAAAGGCACGTGGTCTGGATAAAGACGCTGCAAAAATGTTGGCAGATGCGATAACCATACGCGATAAATTAACCCAAGGCATACCTGCGCGTAAACTGGATATAGACAGTCAACCGTTTAATTTACTTACTGCGAAACCGGTGATTTATGTATGTAATGTTAATGAAAAATCTGCATCAACCGGAAATGAATTTTCAAATAAAGTTGTTGAAAAATTTGGCGCAACAAATCCTGTTTTAATAATTTCTTCTAAAATAGAAATGGAAATTGCACAAATCACAGACATGGATGAACGAAAGATGTTTCTGGATGATTTGGGGTTAAAAGAATCCGGACTGGACCAGGTTATAAAAACAGGTTATAAAACATTAGGTCTGCAAACATTTTATACTGTTGGACCAAAAGAAGCGCATGCATGGACTATCACATCCGGTATGACCGCACCCCAGGCAGCGGGCAAGATTCATACTGATTTTGAACGCGGATTCATCCGTGCCGAGGTTATAACCCCCACAGATTATATCGAATATCATGGTGAATTGGGTGTGCGCGAGGCCGGAAAAATGCGGACAGTTGGTCGTGATTACATAATGCAAGCCGGTGATATATGCCATTTCTTGTTTAATGTATAAATAAAATTGTTAAAAAATTCCGGCCTTTTTGATAAAAAACACCAAAAAGGCCGGAAATTTTTTGTATTTCTAATAAATTACAAATTCCCCGGTATTTTTAATAAAAATGTTAAAAAAAGCCGGTAATTTTATTTTATAAAAATTATTCCATATACAGCAATTTTTCCAACTTTTGGTTTACTTCATTGATTTTTTTCTTTATGTCGTTCAATTCTTCATTTGTATAATTTTCACCATTTATCATACCTTGCATTTTATCGCGTAATTCTTGTTCCAGTATTGCACGATATTTCTGCAATTTTAATGACACAATAAATTTTTCCGAGGCTTTATCATCCCACCCTAAATCAGGTGCTTTTTCATCAAAAGAAATATTTAATGTCGCCAAAAAATCAGAATATTGACTAGCGATATCTGGAAAATTATTTACAATATAAACCAAAGTATTTTTTGTGACATTATCTGTATTAGGCAATTTTATTTTTGGAGCGTCTGATTTTTTCCAAGACCGCCATTGTTGATATTCGCGTTTTTTATATTCTTGTTCGATTTCGTATTGTAATTTTTTGTCTTGTATTTTCTTGAACTCGGTTTCTAAAAATTTTTCCGCTTGGGCGCGCCCGCCTGGGGTTGACACCAAATAATTTTTATTTACACTTTCCCACAAAAAATCAACCAAAGGCACAGCATCATTTATGATTTTTGCCATGGCATCTTGCCCACCGGTTTTTAATACTTCATCAGGGTCTTTGCCACCTGTGACAAATGCAAACCGAACATCTGAATTATCACGAATAAACGGCAATACAATAGAACACGCACGCGCCGCCGCTTTTTGTCCAGCATTATCACCATCAAAACAGAAAATAATATTTCGGTTTGATTTACATAAAATTGCAATGTGGTCTTCGGTCAATGCCGTTCCTAATGGAGCAACAGTTTCGCCAAAACCATGCACTTGCATTTGGATTGCATCAATTTGTCCTTCGACAACAATACTGCGATTTTTTTTATAAATTTCATCGCGTGCAAAATTAAAACCAAAAATAGTTTGTCGTTTATGGAACAATTCTGTATCTGTTGTGTTTATGTATTTAGGTTCTGACCCATCTAAACTCCGTCCAGAAAAAGCAATAACTTTTCCTTTAGCATCAAAAATAGGAAACATCAATTTATGTCTGAAAAAATCATACATACCGTATTCGCCACGACGAACAAGTCCCGTGGTTAATAAATTATTTTGTTTTATATTTGTAAATTTTGATGTTATTAAATTATTTTTTGGCGCATAACCAATGCGGTACTTTTTTATTGTTGTATCATCAAAACCACGACCGCGCACATACGCCAACGCATCCGCCCCCGCGGGTTCAAATAATAATTTTTGATATTCATTTGTTGCGCGTTCTACAATATCAAAATAAGAATCTTCTAATTTTTGGCGTTCCGGCGATTTTTGTTTGTACTCTGGCATTTTTAATCCGGCCAAATCTGCTAATTCGCGTATTGCCACAGGATATTCCAGATGTTCAGTATTCATTATAAATGAAATAATATCGCCATGCGCACCACACCCAAAACAATGATAAAATCCTTTTTCTTCGGATACTGAAAAAGATGGTGTTTTTTCGTTATGAAATGGGCAACATCCCCAATAATTTTGACCTTTTTTAACCAAAGGTACACGCCGTCCAACAATGTCCACAATAGACAGACGCATACGCAATTCATCAACAAAATTATTATCAAATTTTGCCAATTATCATTTTCCTTTTTTTGCCGGTTTTTGTGCACTTACCGCCGGTTTTTTATTGTTTATCAGTTTAATAGCCGTTTCTAAATCAGGTTGTGATTTTACAGAAACGTTTACTTTGTTGCTGGAAATATATGGACCATATCGACCAGTTGCATAATATAAAATCTTTTGTTTGGTTGCTGGGTTTTCACCCAATTCTATTGCAACACGTCCCACGGATTTTTTATCCAATAAATCTTTGGCGATTTCCAGTGTTATTGTGTCAATAGTATAACCTTTGGCCGCAGCATTTTGTTTGCCATTTGAAACATATGGCCCAAATTTACCAACCGGATAAAAAACAATTCCTTCATCTAAATCAATCGGAGTATTTGGCTGATTTGCTGCATTTATATCGTTTTCATTTGTTTGTGTTGGTGCAGAATTTCCATCACCTATTTTTACCGTGTAATCACATGTCGGATAATTAGAACACCCGATAAACGCACCGTATTTAGACAGTTTTATTCCCAACACACCACCACATTTAGGACATTTTGAATTACCGTCTGGGAATAAATGATGTTCCATAAATTCATTTATAACATCTATTATTTCAGATGTTTTAATACCACGCGCGGCCTCGATAGTTTTATCTGTGGGGGTCCAGAATTCATTTAATGCGGTAATTTTTTTCATTTTTCCGTTTGAAACATCGTCCAAAGTGTCTTCGGTTTTTGCGGTAAAATTCACATCAACCAAATCAGTAAAATATTTTGATAGGTATGCCGAAATAATCCATCCGGCCGATGTTGGATGAAATCGATGTTGTTTGTCTTGTTCAACATAACTGCGGTCAACGATTGTGGACATAATCGTTGCGTATGTAGACGGACGCCCTATTCCCAGTTCTTCTAACTTTTTAACCAATGTGGCCTCGGTAAATCTGGCGGGTGGTGTTGTAAAATGTTGTTCTGGAATGAATTTTTTCAACACAACGTTATCACCAATATTTAATGGTGGCAATTTTTCATTATCATCCGCATCATCGTCATCACGTGATTCATTATAAATATGTAAAAAACCGTCAAAAGTACAAGTTGTACCAACACTGTGAAAAATTGCATCTGCGGTGTTGGGTTTAATATCAACCACAACAGAATCAAATTCTGCATTTATCATTTGACATGAAACTGTGCGTTGCCAAATCAAATCATACAATTTTTGTTCGTCTGTATCTAACCCGGTTGCCGGCGCATTAAAATGTGTTGGACGAATTGCTTCGTGTGCTTCTTGGGCGTTTTTAGATTTTGTCACATAAACATTTGGTGATTTTGGCAGGTATTTTTCCCCATATGTTTTTTCAATGTATTTGCGGATTTCATCAACTGCCTCGGCCGATAAATTTGTTGCATCGGTTCGCATATATGTGATTAAACCTTGTTCATACAAATGTTGCGCAACAGACATAGTGCGTTTTGATGAAAAATGTAATTTACGCGATGCTTCTTGTTGCAGTGTGCTGGTTGTGAAAGGAGCAAACGCATGCCGTGATGTTTTCTTTTTTTCTACATTTATAACCGCGGCACCAATTTCAGGTTCACCCAAATCGGTCAAAATTTTATCAATCGTTTCTTTATCTTTAATGGTTTGTTTATCAATCTTTTCGCTTTTATATTTTATTAAATTGCCACTGAATTCTGAATTATGAAAACCGAAAACAGATTTTAACGACCAATATTCTGTTGGCTTAAATGCCTCAATCTCGCGTTCGCGGTCAACAACCAATTTAACCGCAACAGATTGCACGCGACCCGCAGACCGCCCCAGATTTCGCCGCCACAATAATGGAGAAACACTAAAACCGATTAAATAATCCAACGCACGACGCACAATATACGCATCAACCAAATTAGAATCTATTTCTCGTGGTTCTGAAATCGCCGCCATCACGGCATTTTTTGTAATTTCATGAAAAGCCACACGATAAACAGTTTTTTTACCCAACACGCGTTTTGATTTTAATATATCTAATAAATGCCACGCAATGGCCTCGCCCTCGCGGTCAGGGTCCGATGCCAAATACACTGCATCTGCTTGTTTAACCAAATCGACAATCATTTTTAATTGTTTTTCTTTACCTGGCATAATTTGCCATTTCATTTTGAAATTGTCGTTTGTATCAACACTTCCGTTTTCTGGCACCAAATCACGCACATGACCAACAGATGCAACAACACGCCAACCTTTGCCCAAGTACTTTTCAATGGTTTTTGCTTTTGATGGAGATTCTACAATCAATAAATTCATAGTTTAACTTCCTTTGGCAGATAATTGTTGATCTTTGTTTATATGCGCATTTTGGCAAAGTCCAAATCCAAACATCAGTGATAATAAACTGCTGCCACCGAAAGACATCAACGGCAACGGCACACCGACAGTTGGTAATAAACCCAATACCATAGAAACATTTATAAAATAATAAATGAAAAAGTTCAACATAAAACCAAAACACACCAATTGACCAAATCGATTTTTGCATGTTTTTGAACACCAAAACAGAACCAAAATAATCCAAGTATATATAATCAATAATATAAACGCGCCAATAAAACCAAATTCTTCACCCAACATAGTAAATATAAAATC
>JAZUKY010000051.1:0-2308 GCA_045643525.1 Candidatus Enterousia sp.
AAAAGGATTCAGAAAATGGCAGTTATCCAGAAACTTAGAAAATCTTTTGGTAAAAGTTTTTTGCAAACTCCGCTTCCTGATTTGGTTGAAATTCAGTACAATTCTTACAGAGATTTCTTACAGGCAGATGTGGCCCCAGAAAATAGAAAAAATATCGGGTTACAAGATGTATTCAAATCTATGTTCCCAATTAAAGATTATGCGGGAATTGCAGATTTGGAATTCATTGAATATACATTGGATAAACCTGTATACAATGTTCAAGAATGTATGCTGCGTAATTTGACATATTCCAGCAAACTGAAATTGAAGCTGAGATTGGTTTTATGGGATATTGCGGAAGATGGTAAAAAATCTTTGCGTGATATCAAAGAACAAGAAATATTTATGGGCGAAGTTCCGCTTATGACTGAACGCGGTAGTTTTATCGCAGCTGGCGTGGAACGTGTTGTAGTATCTCAAATGCACCGTGCCCAAGGTGTTGTATTCGGTACAACAAAAGAAGCAAAAGTTGCTGGTAATCCAGAAACATATACTGGTCGTATAATTCCAGAACATGGTTCTTGGATTGATTTCGAAGAATCCAAAGGGGTTATTTATGTCCGTATAGACCGTAGACGTAAAATACCTGCAACAGTTTTGTTGCGTTGTTTGCCGGCCGCATCGGATGAAAAGAAATTTACAGCAGATCCTCGTAAACCAACAATTGTTGGAATGGATGCTGAAGAAATTTTATCTAATTTCTATAAGCAAATTCCATTATCTTTCAACGGTAAATTGTGGGTTGGCGATACATCTGTATTTGATGGATTGGATAAATATCGTTTGAATTACGATTTAATCAATCCAAAAGATAAAAAAGTTTTGGCATCCAAGGGTGATCGTTTGAATGCTAAACGTTTATCAAAAATAACAACTGCATCTAAACAATTTGGAATTGAAAGAGATTCCTTAATCGGTGAATATTTGTTCAGCGCTGTTAAAAATGGTGATGAAGTTTTATTTGCTGAAGGTACAGAAATTACAGATGAAGTATTAAATGAAATTGAGAAATTAGGTATTAAGAATATATCTTTGATTTCGATTGATAATACAACTATCTCTGCACATATGCGTAATACATTGGTTGCAGATAAAACATCAAGTCGTGAAGAAGCATTGATTGCTATCTATGATTTGGTTCGCCCAGGTGAACGTCCAACATTAGAAGCTGCAATCAATTTGTTCTTGCGTCAAGGTTTCGATCAAGCATATTATGATTTGTCTGCGGTTGGTCGTTTCAAGATGAACAAACGTTTGAAAATTGATTCTGGTAAAAAACCAGAAGACGAACGTACATTGTCTAAGTCTGATTTCTTGGCAGTATTAAAGACTTTGACAAACATTATCGACCACAAAGACGTAATTGATGATATTGATAATTTGTCTAATCGTCGTGTTCGTGCGGTTGGTGAATTATTTGAACAGACTTTCCGTACAGGAATGTTGCGTATTGAAAAATTGGTTCGTGAAAGTTTGACATCTCCAAATATTGCAACAATGCAACCACAAGATGTTATCAATGCAAAACCTTTGATGTCATTGGTTGCTGAGTTCTTGGGAACTTCACAATTATCTCAATTTATGGATTCTTATAATCCATTGGCCGAAGTAGAACATAAACGTTTGATTTCTGCTTTGGGACCTGGCGGATTGAATCGTGAACGTGCTGGTATTGATGTCCGAGACGTTCATCCAACTCATTACGGCAGATTGTGCCCAATTCACACACCAGAAGGTGCAAACATTGGTTTGATTTCGCACTTGTCTTCTTATGCACGTGTGAATCCATATGGATTTATTGAAACACCTTACTATGTTGTTAAAAACAGCAAAATCACAGATGAAATTGTATATTTGACAGCTGATGAAGAATTGGGTCATAAAATTGCCCAAGGAAACACACCTACAACCTCTGCTGGTGTTTTGGCTGGTGATACAGTTACAGCACGTGTTGACGGTGAATTTACAATGGTTCCAAAAGACGAAGTCGATTTAATCGACGTTGCACCACGTCAGGTAGTATCTATCGCAACTGGCTTGATACCATTTGTTGCGAACGACGACGCGAACCGTGCTTTGATGGGATCTAACATGCAACGTCAAGGCGTTCCATTGATGCGCGTAGAAGCTCCACTTGTTGGAACAGGTATTGAACGCGAAGTGGCTCGTGATTCTCGCACTGGGAAAGTTGCAAAACACAGCGGTGTCGTTGAATCTGTAGATGCTAATCGTATTGTGGTTAAATGTATGAATTCACGTAATGTTG
>JAZUKY010000052.1:0-10111 GCA_045643525.1 Candidatus Enterousia sp.
AGAAATTGTCCAAAAGTTACCGGCGCCTAGTGCGGATTAAAATGCCCCGACGCGTGCGTTGTTGGTTGATTCATGGTATGATTCATATTTGGGGGTTGTAGTATTGGTTCGGGTTGTTGACGGTAAATTAATGCGTGGACAAAAGATTAAATTTTTGGCCACTGGTGCAGAATATACTGTTGAAAAAATTGGTTATTTTACCCCAAAAATGGTGGATACAAACGAATTAAACACAGGTGAAATTGGATTTATTATAACGGGGATGAAGACAATTCACGATTGTCGTGTTGGGGATACAATTGCAGACACTAAAAAAGGTGATTTAGCACCTTTGCCGGGATTTAAACCGTCGATTCCCGTTGTTTTTTCATCGTTTTTTCCGGTTGCGGCGGATGATTATCCGGCATTACGTGAAAGTGCTGAAAAATTGGCGTTAAATGATGCGTCGTTCCATTTTGCCACAGAAAAGTCATCAGCGTTGGGTTTTGGTTTGCGTTGTGGTTTTTTGGGGTTATTGCATATGGAAATTATCAGTGAACGATTATCACGTGAATTTAATTTGACACTGATAAATACTGTCCCCAGCGTGTTGTATAAGGTTTATTTGCGTGACGGCAGTGTAGTTGATTTAGAAAATCCGGCGGATATGCCAGAATTGACCAAAATCGCATCGATCGAAGAACCATGGGTTCGTGCAACAATTATGATGCCCGATAAATATATGGGGGCAATAATGTCATTGTGTTCAGAACGTCGTGGGGTTCAGGAAAATATTTCTTATGTTGGTAACCGGGCGGTGTTGGTTTATCAATTGCCATTGGCGGAAATAGTTTTTGATTTTTATGATCGTGTAAAATCGTTGTCATCTGGATATGCATCATTTGATTATGTATTACAGGGGTATCAGCCATCTGATTTGGTAAAGGTTTCTATTTTGGTAAATGATGAAAATGTAGAACCGTTGTCTTTTATTTGCCATCGCCAATTTGCAGAAAAACGTGGACGTCAAATTGTTGAAAAATTAAAAGACTTAATTCCACGCCATCAATTTAAAATACCATTACAGGCGGCGATTGGTGGAAAAATTATCGCACGTGAGACAATTGCCGCATATCGCAAGGATGTAACCGCAAAATGTTATGGTGGTGATATTACTCGTAAACGTAAATTGTTGGAAAAACAGAAAGAGGGTAAAAAACGTATGCGGACATTTGGTAATGTTGAGATACCACAGTCTGCATTTATAAATGCGTTAAAGGTTTCGTAATTTGCAACGGGGGGGATTTATATGGGGCATCAGTTCTTTTTTACACCGTTTATTTTAGATAAATTGCCGGCGCCGTCCCATGGTTTCGACGTTTTTCAAGACCAATCGGAACCACGTTTGCGTTTGTATATAACCAGCCGTGGTGTGACGACTTTTTTTGTTCGTAAACGTGTAAATAATCGTGATAAACGAATAATAATTGGAAAATACCCAGAAATTACGGTTGAACAGGCGCGGGCGGCGGTCCCGGAAATATTAATGCGTGTTTCAACGCCTCCACGACGCAGACGGGCGGTGTCATTTAAACGTTTAATCGCAATGTATATGGAAAATCGTGTTCGACGTAGCGATTATTCGCGTATGAAATTAGAACGTGCAATAAACAGACATTTGTCCACATTGTTTGATAAAAATATTACACAAATAACACCGGATGATATTCGCGGTGTTGTTGGGGCAATATCTGGGCCGGCGATATCTGGTCGTATGCAGGAATTGTTGCAAAGTGTATTTTCATATGCAATTGATTCGGGTTTTGTACATGAAAACCCGGTTGCACATTTAGATAAAATTCCACGTGTTCGTCATGCGTGTCCATTAAACAAAATCAGATTTCAACGCCTGTTGGCGGCAATTGATGGGGCGGAAACTGCCAATTTACGTGCAGCTTTTTTAATGTTGGCGTATGGTTTTTTGCCAAAATCACAAATATTTGCGATGCAGTGGCATGATTTGGATTTTAATTTATGTACATGGGGTGAAAGACCATTGGCGGATGCGGCGATTGTCGTTTTACAGGATGTTCCACAGAACGGACGTTGGGTTTTCCCTGGCCGCGGTCGTGGTCATTTAACAGATCCCCGTTATGCCTGGCGACGTGTTGTAACGGCGGCGGGAATGCCACAATTAACAATGGATGATGTATATAAATTTTTAAATCGCCAACTGATTTGGTCATCAAACAAGGAACAATTGCGTGAAAATATGAATACATTATTAAATGATTTAACCAGTCCATTGTAAAGATTGTTTTTTGTCAACCTTGTTATCGTTTGTTATAATTTCTTGACAGTGGCGTTATAAAATGATAGCTTTTAGTATCGACGCCCGGACAATGGGCCACAAGTATAACCTAAACAAAGGATAAAAAATGACAACTTTTGAAAAAGTAAAAAAGATCGTAGCCGAAAAATTGAATGTTAAAGAAGAAAATGTTACAGAAGCTTCTACATTCGTAAACGATTTGGGCGCCGATTCTTTGGATGTTGTCGAATTCGTCATGGAAGTTGAAAAAGAATTCGATATTACAATTCCAGACGAAGAAGCTGCAAAATTGAATACAGTTGGTGATGCAGTTAAATATATCGAAGCACACGCAAAATAATATATGTGTTTCAAACAGATATTTTTCCGTCGGATGTTTTTTTTGCCGACGGATTTTTTTTACTGTATTTTATGATATAATATGATTATTATTGTATGGTATGGTTAAACCTTATAAAGGAAATAAATAAAATGAGAAGAGTTGTTATAACCGGTATGGGAATTGTTTCACCAGTCGGAACCGGTGTAGAATACGCATGGAAAAATATTTTGGCGGGCCGTTCCGGGGTTCGTAAAATTGATGCTTTTGATTCATCCGATTTGGCGTCACAGATTGCTGGATTGCCCGTTTTTGGCACGGAAGAGGGGCAATTTAACCCAGATGCGATTTTGGAACCACGTGAATCACGTAAAATGGATCGTTCAACAATTTTCGGTGTTTGTGCCGCAGATGAAGCGTTACGTGATGCAAATTTAATTGATTATGATGGTGATAAAGAACGTATTGGGGTTGCCATTGGTGCTGGTATTGGCGGAATGCAAACAATATATGAAAATTGTATCGAATTGCATAATGGTGGACCACGACGTATCAGTCCATTCTTTATCCCAAAATCAATAATTAACATGACAGCTGGGAATGTATCAATTAAATATGGGTTAAAGGGACCAAATTTATCTGTTGTAACAGCATGTGCGACCGCGGCACATTCAATTGGTGAGGCTGCACGTTTGATTGAACACGGGGATGCTGATATTATGGTTGCCGGTGGGGCCGAGGCAGCAATTTGTAAAATTGGTGTTGCAGGATTTACCGCAATGAAGGCGTTATCGACACGCAATGATGATCCAGAACACGCATCACGTCCATGGGATAAAAATCGCGATGGTTTTGTTATGGCCGAGGGTGCTGGTGTGTTGGTTTTAGAAGAATACGAACATGCAGTTAAACGTGGTGCCAAAATTTATGCGGAATTGGCAGGGTATGGTTTGTCTGGTGATGCGTATCATATCACAGCCCCAGCCCCAGGGGGTGAGGGTGGCTTGCGTGCAATGAAGGCTGCATTGAAAGATGCTGGCTTGACACCTGCAGATGTTGATTATATTAATGCCCACGGTACATCCACAGGATTGGGGGATATGGGTGAATTAACCGCGGTTAAAACATTGTTTGCAGATAATAAAGATATTTGCATGTCGTCAACAAAATCGATGACAGGGCACCTATTGGGGGCCGCCGGTGCGGTTGAGGCCATATTCTGTGCGCTGGCGATTCGTGACGGGGTTGTTCCACCAACAATTAATTTGGATGATCCAGAGGATGAAGTTGGGGATTTTGATTTGGTACCTAATGTCGCCAAGAAACGTAAGGTTGATGTCGCAATCAGCAATTCGTTTGGTTTTGGAGGTACAAATGCCAGTTTGATTTTGAAAAGTGTAAAATAAATCAAATATAGATAATGTGGTAATAAAAAATCCCCCGTTGGGGGATTTTTGTTGGTTTAAACATTTTTATTTTTTTGTATCCATCAAATTCTTTGATAAAAATTGTTGGATGATTTTTGGTCGGAGTGACAAGATTCGAACCTGCGACCTCTACGTCCCGAACGTAGCGCTCTACCAGACTGAGCTACACTCCGAAAACTACATTTCGGGCTGATTATGCAATTATTTTATATAAAAATCAACAGATTTTATTTTTATATAGCCCTTGCAAAAACAAAAAAAAGCCCCATATTTTATAGGCATACTTTTAACAGAAAGGATTAAAAATGTTTGCACTTAATTTTTTAAAAAAGACAAAATTTGATAATTATGATGATTATATAGAAAATGGTGCCCCGATTGTTCCCGATAATTTTAATTTTGCATATGATGTGATTGATAAAATTGCAACAGAAACGCCGGATAAGGTTGCGTTATTGTGGACAGATGACAGTGGGACAAAGGTTAAATTGACATTTAAAGATATGTCATTGATGTCGAATGCGGCGGCAAATTATTTAATGTCACGTGGTTTAACCAAGGGGGATACAGTATTGATGTTTTTGCGTCGTCGTTGGGAATATTGGATTTTAATGATGGCGATGCATAAATTGGGGGTAATTCCAATCCCATCAACCAATCAATTAAAGGCCGAAGATATAAAATATCGTATAGAGGCCGCCCAAGCCAAGACAATAATTGCATTTAATGATGGACGTATTATTGATGAAATTAATAAAGCAAAGGGGGATAATCAAATCCAGTTTATTTTGAATACAGATGTTGCGGATGCGATGAAAACAATGCCCACAGTGTTGACACGTATTCCAAATGAAAATACGGATACAATGGTGATTTATTTTACCAGTGGAACCACCGATTTACCAAAAATGGTTGCGCATAATTATACGTATCCGTTGGGACATATAAATACGGCTGTTTTTTGGCAACGTTTGCGTGATGGTGATATTCATTTCACATTATCTGAATCTGGGTGGGCAAAATGTTCGTGGGGAAAAATGTATGGTCAATGGTTGGCGGGGGCCACGGTGTTTGTTTACGATTTTGAAGGCAGTGCCGCCGCACATAATCTGTTATCGGCAATCGCAGAAAATCATGTAACATCATTTTGTGCACCGCCAACGGCATACAAAATGTTGATACACGCAGATATGTCACAATATGATTTATCATCGTTGGTCAAAGCGGATATTGCGGGTGAGGCATTAAATCCAGAGGTTTATGAACGCTTTTTGGAAAAAACGAGAATAAAAGTACGTGAGGGTTTTGGGCAAACAGAGACATGTGTAATGCTGTTTAATAATGAATGGATTGAACCAAAACCGGGCAGTATGGGAAAACCGGCCGCTGGTTGGGATATAATGTTGTTGGATGAACGTGGACATCCGGTTGCAGATGGGGTTGTTGGTGAAATTTGTGTATCGTTAAAAGAGCACAGACCTGTTGGACTGTTTCAGGGATACCACTGTAACGAAAAACAAACAAACACAGTATTTCGTGATAATATTTACCACACGGGTGATGTTGCATACCGTGATTCGGATGGATATTTTTGGTTTGTTGGACGGAATGATGATTTGATAAAGACATCGGGTTATCGTGTCAGTCCATTTGAAGTAGAAAGTGTTTTATTGGAACATCCCGCCGTCCGAGAAGTTGCGGTTACTGGTATCCCAGATTCTTCACGTGGTATGGCGGTTAAGGCGACAATTGTATTGAATAAATATTTTCAACCAACAGACGTTTTAACGCGTCAATTACAGGATCATGTACGTGCACGTACGGCACCATATAAATGTCCACGTGTAATAGAATTTGTTGAAACATTACCGATGACAATCAGTGGGAAAATACGACGTGCATTAATAAGGACGTTGGACAGTGCAAAAAGTAATATATTAGAAACGGTGAAAAAAGTATAAAAAGGGGGGCATCCCCCCTTTTTATATTTTACAAAACCATAATTTATTTGTAATAATAGGCGTCATGAAACGAAAAAAAACTGTAAATTATATTAAATTATTAAAAAATATTAAGTTTGCACATATTGCTGTGTGGTTGTGGGCTGTGATCGGTGCCATATCGATTATTGCATTTATGTGCATATTTTTTATTGTTGGGTATTCAACGGTTGATGATACAGAAACATTTCGTTTGGAACATGGTATGTCTGTATCTGCAACGGCGGATGCGCTGGTTCGGCGTGGGATAATTTCATCGGCCAGTATGTTTAAATTTGTTGTACGTTTAAATGGTGGAAAAATTCAAAGTGGTGATTATGAATTTAAGCCAGGAAACAGTTTATGGCGTATCGCACACATGATGGCAAATGGTGATGTGGCGGCAACTGTGATTGTTATTCCAGAAGGTTTGACAATTCGTCAGATTAAGGATTTGTTAATATCGCACCCAGAATTGACGGGGAATGTTGAATGTCATGTTTCAGATGGGCCGGTGTGTAATTTACATGATGGTGATATTTTCCCAGATACGTACCGTGTTGCACGTGGAATGTCGCGTTTGGCGGTATTGGATTTGGCTCGAAAAAAAATGTCGATAATTGCAGATACCTGGAAACAAAAGGGACGTTCGCTACCTGCACCGTTAAAGGATTGGAACGATGTTGTAACTTTGGCGTCAATTGTACAGAAAGAAACACCACGTGAATCAGAAATGTCTAAGGTGGCAAGTGTTTATTTAAATCGTTTGCGTAAAAATATGCGGTTGCAGGCGGATCCCACGGTTGTGTATGCGTTAACGCGTGGATTGGGAGATATGCGTGGGCGTCCATTATTGCGTGGACATCTTCGGATAAACAGTCCATATAATACATATACAAATTATGGGTTGCCACCGGCACCAATCGCAAATGTTGGCGAAGCTGCCTTAAAGGCTGTTTTAAAACCGGCGGATACGAATTATTTATTTTTTGTTGCAGATGGCAGTGGGGGACACATTTTTTCAAAATCGTACGATGATCATAAGCGTAATCATGCAAAATGGCGACAAATAAAACAGATGCAAAATAAAAAATAAAAAAACTGGCAAACGCCGTTTTTTTATTTTTTTGTGTTTAAATAGAACAAATAAATTATATTTTTATAATCTAATACACCCAATAAAAATATTTGTCATTATTTTTTTGTAAGAAAATATCAAAAAAGTCCGAATTTTACGCGAAAAATTTGACATGTTTTCCCATATTATACTTGACATTTATGGGGTTGATGTTTATAGTGTGTGGGCTTTCTGTGTAATTACAGAAAGTATAAAATACAGAAATCTGCGACATTAACGGGGTTATAATCACGAAGAAAAACGTTGAAATAAGCCTGGGCGCGGTTTTTGTGCAACCAAAAAAATATGGAAAAAACAAAGAGATTTTGAATGCCAACAGTAAATCAACTGATTCGGAAACCACGTAAAAAGGTTGTTGTGAAATCTACGGCGCCTGATATGGTGGAATGTCCGCAAAAACGTGGTGTATGCACACGTGTTTATACAACCACACCTAAAAAACCTAACTCTGCGCAACGTAAAGTTGCTCGTGTAAAATTGGCTAATGGACGCGAAGTTACAGCATATATTCCAGGCGAAGGACATAATCTGCAGGAACATAGTGTTGTTATGATTCGTGGTGGTCGTGTAAAGGACTTGCCTGGTGTAAAATATCACATTATTCGTGGTGTATTGGATACCAAAGGTGTTGAAAGTCGTAAACAGGGTCGGTCTTTGTATGGTGCAAAGGTAAAAAAATAATTAATTTAGGTAATACACACTGTATGTGTGAGTAATCTGAAGAAAAACAGGTGAAGAAATAGGAATAAAAATGTCAAGACGTAAAAGTGCAGAAAAACGCGAAATTTTGCCAGATTCAAAATATAATAATCTGGTTGTTGCAAAATGTATTAATATTGTTATGTGGGATGGTAAGAAAGAAGTTGCCGAAAGTATTGTATATGGTGCTTTGGATAAATTGAAAAAGATTGCCAAAGATGGTAATGAATTGGCTACTTTCTTAGAAGCTGTGGATGCGTTAAAACCGTCGGTAGAAGTTAAGGGGCGTCGTGTTGGTGGTGCCACTTATCAGGTTCCTGTGGAAGTTCGTCCGGCACGTCAACAGACATTGGCGTTGCGTTGGTTGGTTGGATTTGCACGTAAACGTGGTGAACGTTCTATGGAAGACAGATTGTTTGGTGAATTGCGTGATGCTTTGAATGGTCAGGGTGGTGCATTCAAGAAGAAAATCGATACACATAAAATGGCTGATGCAAATAAAGCATTTGCTCATTTCCGTTGGTAATTTATAAATAACAAGATAAAATAAGGTAAAAAAATGTCAGTTGGAAAGACCGCTCCTTTACATATGTATCGCAATATTGGTATTATGGCCCATATTGATGCTGGTAAAACCACAACTTCGGAACGAATTTTGTTTTATACCGGCCGAACTTATAAAATTGGTGAAGTGCACGATGGTGGTGCAACGATGGACTGGATGGAACAGGAACGTGAACGCGGGATTACAATTACGTCAGCGGCGACAACATGTTTTTGGCGTGATCATCGTATTAATTTGATTGATACACCGGGACACGTTGATTTTACCATGGAAGTTGAACGTTCTTTGCGTGTTTTGGACGGTGCGGTTGCTGTTTTTGAATCTGTATCTGGTGTACAGCCACAAACAGAAACTGTATGGCGTCAGGCAGATCGTTATAATGTTCCTCGTATTTGTTTTATCAATAAAATGGATCGTACAGGCAGTAATTTCTTCCGTTGTGTTGGTATGATTCGTGAACGTTTGGGGGCCAATCCGTTGGTTGTTAATTTCCCAATTGGTGCAGAAAATGATTTCTGTGGTGTTGTTGACGTTATTGAAATGAAAGCAATCGTTTGGGAAGATGATATGGGTAAAGATCCACATGTCAAAGAAATTCCAGAAGATTTAAAAGCCCAAGCAGAAGAATTACACAACAGATTGATTGAAGAAGTTGTAACTTTGGATGATTCTATTATGGAAGCTTATATGGAAGGTACAGTTCCAGATACCGCAACCATTAAGAAATTAATCCGCAAGGGTACAATTAATCAGAATTTTAACCCTGTTTTATGTGGTTCTGCGTTTAAAAATAAAGGTGTACAACCATTATTGGATGCAGTTGTTGATTATTTACCAAGTCCATTGGATATTCCTGCGATTAAGGGAACAAAGATGGATAAGGAAACAGAGGCAGAACGTCATGCTGATGTAAAGGAACCGTTTAGTGCGTTGGCGTTTAAGGTTGCAAATGATCCATTCGTTGGAAATTTGATGTTTATTCGTATTTATTCTGGTAAATTGACAGCGGGGTCATACGTGTATAATTCCAATCGTGATAAACGTGAACGTGTTGGTCGTATGTTGTTGATGCATTCTAATCAACGTGAAGAAATCAAAGAAGCAGCTGCGGGTGATATTATCACATTGGTTGGTATGAAGGAAACAATTACTGGTGATACATTGTGTGATGAATCAAATCCAATTATTTTGGAAAATATTCATGTTCCAGAACCCGTTATCAGTATTGCCGTTGAACCAAAAACCAAGGCAGATATTGAAAAAATGTCTTTGGGATTGCAGGCTTTGGCCAAAGAAGACCCATCGTTCCGTGTATCTGTTGATGAAGAATCAGGTCAGACAATTTTGGCAGGTGTTGGTGAATTACATCTGGAAATTTTGGTTGATCGTTTGTTACGTGAATTCAAAGTGGATGTTAACGTTGGTGAACCACGTATTGCATATCGCGAAACATTCCGTAAACCGATTACAGAAGAATACACACACAAAAAGCAATCTGGTGGTTCGGGACAATATGCACAGGTAAAAATTGAATTTGAACCTTTGGAACCAGGTAAGGGATACGAATTCGAAAACAAGATTGTTGGTGGTGCGATTCCAAAAGAATACATCCCTGGTGTAGAAAAAGGTTTAAAGATAGCACAACAGACAGGTGTCTTGATTGGCTATCCAAC
>JAZUKY010000053.1:0-3617 GCA_045643525.1 Candidatus Enterousia sp.
GAAAGATAATTTTTATAAGGTTAATCCAAGTAATCAATTGGTTATGGGGTATTTTATTTATGATATCAAAGGTCAGCGTTTGTATAATCCGGCATGTGTATTTGATGCATTTATTAGTGTGTTCCACAAAGAAATAGAAAACAAAAAAGTGGTTGTCAAAGGTAATGTTGACAAGTACGCAATTTTGGCGGATGGTAAAGAAATAGTTAAAGTAAAAAATGGTAATATTGTTATGGTGAATTTTCAAAAGACCAGTTCTGTATCAAATGGCTTTTTACGTTATGATACAAATGTTAATCGTATAACAATACCATCGTTAAATCATGTGGGGCATAGTTGTTTTGAATCAAATAGACCAATGAAAAAGGTATTGGAAAAAACTGTGGCAAAGAACAATATTGGTAGATAAAGCGTTTGGGGGACAATATGAAAAACAGTGCTGTTAAAATCGGTATAATTGCATCATTGGTGCCACATTTGTTTTGTTGTGTGTTGCCAATTGGATTATCTGTTTTGTCACTGTTTGGACCCGAATTCGCACATTTGGTGACTGTGGACGAATGGATTGAACCGTGGTTGTTTGTGTTGTCTGCGTTGATGTTAGGGGTGTCGTGGGTATTGGTTATGCAGGATTGCAAATGTAGGTGTAAACATTGTCATGATACTAATAATCATCATAGACAAAAAACAATACTGGTATGTGTTACATTATTATTTGTTATCAGTGTTATTTTGCATGTTGTATCACATTATTGATTGAAATAAATAATAAAAAACGGGGCGTTTGCCCCGTTTTTTATTACCACAATGTTATGCGTTTTTCAGGTGCAATATACATTTTGTGTTCTGGGGTAATTCCGTATGCACTGTACCATGCATCAATGTGTGGTAAAATACCATTTACACGATTTTGTGGTAATGAATGTTCGTCGGTTTTTGTACGACGCAGGGCCTCGGATTCACGGATGTTTGATGCCCAACTGGTTGCGTATGATATAAAGAAACGCATATCAGATGTTAAACCGTTTGATACGGGTGTTTGTGTGCCGAAATTTTTATATGCGGTAAATGATACGGTAACACCGCCATAATCAGCCAAATTTTCACCCAATGTGAATTCGCCGTTTGCATGAATTCCAGGGGCGATTTCAATGCCGTCAAAAAAATTCCGCAATACGTTTGCACGTTCTGTAAATGCGATTGCATCGGATTGTGTCCACCAATCGGTCATGTTGCCGTGACTGTCAAATTTACGTCCGGAATCATCAAAACCGTGGGTCATTTCATGACCGATGATACTGCCGATGGCACCATAATTAAATGCATCATCTGCATCCATATCAAAGAACGGATATTGTAAAATACCCGCCGGAAAACATATTTCGTTTGACGATGGATCGTAATATGCATTAATTTCGTGTGCGTTCATATACCACAAAGAACTATCTTTGTTTTGACCGATTTTATTTAACCAAAATTCATCTTCGAATTGTGATACACGTACCATGTTGTTCCATAATGTATCGGTGGCATTTATTTCCAATTTTGAATAATCCCGCCATTTGTCGGGATAACCGATTTTTGCGTTAAATGTGTTTAATTTTTCCAATGCCTTGGTGCGTGTTGTGTCGGACATCCATGATAATTGTTCAATACGCATACCCAATGCACGTTGTAAATTTTTTACCAAATTTTGCATGCGTTCTTTGGCCTGGGCGGGAAAATATTTTTTTACATATAAATGACCGATTTCTTCGCCCAATGTATCATCCAATAAACCAACGGCACGTTTCCAACGTGGTTTTGGTTCCTGTTGTCCGGCCATTGTGCGATTATAAAAATCAAATGTTATATCATATGTTTTATCATCCAACAATGTATCGGCCGCCAATGCGATACGATATTTTAAATATGTTTTTATCAATTCAATATCGGTATCGTTCATTATTTTGATTGATTCTGTTATCGCAGATGGTTGGCCAATATTTATGTCTGTTGCGGCTATGGCACCACGTGATGATAAATATGTGTCCCAATCAAAACCAGAAAATTGTTTGCGAATTTCATCAATGCTTAATTTATGATAATTTGCGTTTGGGTCACGTAATTTTTCCTTTGAGAAAAAGGCACCGGCCATGCGTTCTTCGATTTTGTATATTTTTTCAGCATCACCAGAAATACCAAAATTATTCAATAATTTTGTAATAAATTTTTTATATTCACGGCGAATTTCAACAGATTTTTCGTCAGAATCAAAATAATAATCACGTGATAGCCCCAAACCACCTTGGTATATATTATACAGGTAATGTTCACTGTCCATTTCGTCCAAACCAACACCATCGGCCCAAAAGGCAGATGTTAAACGATGAAATTTTCCCAAAAATTCCGGTAATTGTTTTGCGGATTTCAACATATCAATTTTAGCCATTTGTAATGCAACGGGTTTTGTGCCGTCTGCGTTACGTTTTTCAGTGTTCATCACGATTTTGTATAATGTGCCAATTTTACCATCATCGTTTTCGGCAATTTTTCGAACACGTTCCATGTTGGTTTCCGCCAATACTTCAAATGTGCCATATCTGGTATAATCGTTCGGAATTGGATGTGATTTACGCCATCCTGCGGTCGCATAATCAAAAAAATTATCGCCTGGGTTAACAGATACATCCATGTTTTCGATTTTTATTCCTGGGGTCATTGTTTTCTCCTGTGTGATGGTGCAACGCACAACAGATAATGCCGTAATTACTGCGGCAATACCAATAATGTTTAACAGTTTGTGTTCCATTTCCTGTCCTGTGATTTTTGTTTTTAATCTGATATTAAGTTTACCAATAAATTATCCAGAATCAATAACCCTTTTTCAGTGGCATGTATTCTGTTACTTTGTGTGATTTTTAACAAATCTGGATTATTTTCAATATATTTATAATTAATAATAGTTTTTATGTCGTCTGTTATTTTGACACCACGTAATGTTCGCATGCCTGTTATAATTTTTTCGGTGGCACGTGTTTTTGTGTCTAATTTATTGATTTTTGGTGGTATACCACCCGATTGTTCATACCATGTGCCGTTAATGTACGGCCGGCCGGCCGCACCGGTTCCCAATCCGATATATGGTTCCCCATCCCAGATATTTAAGTTGTGTCGACATTCGTTTCCGGGGATGGCGTAATTAGAAACCTCATACCTGGGGGGTGATAATGTTTGTGAAATTGTGTTATACATATCGGCCATTTCTGTGTTGGATGGCATGTTTAAATTCATTTTATAAAATGACGTTCCAGGTTCAATGGTTAATTCATACATTGATGTGTGTTGTAATCCCAATGTATTTATTTCATGACACATTTTTTTTACAGTGTCGATCGTGTCGTTGGGGATTCCATATATAAAATCCCCAGATGTTCGTAATTTTAATTTGTTTGCTGCATCAATTAATCGTAATGCGTCTGCAACGCTGTGTCGACGGCCCATAAATTTTAATTGTGTATCGTCCAAACGTTGAATACCGATGGACATGCGGTTTATTCCAATGTTTACAAAATCTGATAATTTTTCCATTCCAATGGTGCCGGGATTTGATTCCATTGTAATTTCACAATCTGGGG
>JAZUKY010000054.1:0-3538 GCA_045643525.1 Candidatus Enterousia sp.
GTTGACGGTGAATTTACAATGGTTCCAAAAGACGAAGTCGATTTAATCGACGTTGCACCACGTCAGGTAGTATCTATTGCAACTGGCTTGATACCATTTGTTGCGAACGACGACGCGGACCGTGCTTTGATGGGATCTAACATGCAACGTCAAGGTGTTCCATTAATGCGCGTAGAAGCCCCACTTGTTGGAACAGGTATTGAACGTGAAGTGGCTCGTGATTCTCGCACTGGAAAAGTTGCAAAACACAGCGGTGTCGTTGAATCTGTAGATGCTAATCGTATTGTGGTTAAATGTATGAATTCACGTAATGTTGTGACAGGTGTTGATATCTATAACCTTGAAAAGTTCCAACGTTCAAATGGTGAAACTTTGGTTCATCAAAAGCCATTGGTTCATGTTGGCGACAGAATTTCTGCAGGTGATGTTATCGCTGATGGTTCTTCAATGAATTATGGTGAATTGGCTTTGGGACGCAATGTATTGGTTGCTTTCGTTCCATGGCGTGGATATAACTATGAAGACGCTATCGTGATTTCTGAACGCATTTCTCGTGAAGATGTTTACACATCAATCAAGATTGTTGAAAAAGAAATCAAATTGCGTGATACACAATTAGGCCCAGAAAGCTTTACTCGTGATATTCCAAATGTTGGTGAAGAAGCACTTAAGAATTTGGATGAATCCGGTATTATTTATGTTGGTGCCCGTGTTAAACAAGGTGATATCTTGGTCGGACGTGTTTCTCCTAAATCTGAAACATTGTTGACCCCAGAAGAAGCTTTGTTGCGTAACATCTTTGGTGAAAAAGCTTTGAATGTCAAAGACACTTCATTAAAAGTTGGACCAAATGAAGAAGGAACTGTTATCGGTGTTAACGTTTTGACACGTCATGGTGTTAAAAAAGACGACAGAACACAAATGATTGAATTACAAAAGATTGAAAAAATCAATCAAGATCGTGCTGAAGAAACAGCGATTGTTGAAAATGGTTTTGCCGATCAAGTATTTCAATTGGCTGAAAATGCTGTGATTTCTGCTGGCACCGGAAGTTTGAAACCTTTCATTGGTAAAAAATTGACAGCTGAAGTTTTCGAAGGCATTTTGGCTTCCGATATGAAGAAATTGGTTGTTTCTAACAAAGATATTCAAACGAAAATTGATGAATTGCGCGAACAACATATCTTGAAATTGAAAGATTTGAATGAACGCGCAGATGCTGAAATTGCAAAAGCAACAGAAAGCACATCTTTGGGTGCTGGTGTATTGAAAGAAGTAAAAGTTTACATCGCACACAAAATGAAATTACAACCTGGTGATAAAATGGCTGGTCGTCATGGAAACAAAGGTATCGTATCCCGCGTTGTTCCAATCGAAGATATGCCACATATGGAAGATGGAACACCTGTCGATATCGTATTGAATCCACTTGGTGTGCCAAGCCGTATGAACATTGGTCAGATATTTGAAACGCACCTTGGTATGGCTGCGCGTACATTGGGTAAACAAATCGGCGAAGTTTTAGATGAAGTAAAACAAAAACGTGCTGTTACTGATGATTTGCGTGCCATTATGGGTAAGATTTATGGTAAATCTGTTGCGGAAAAATTAGAAAAAATGACCGATACAGATGTTCGTGCCCAAGCCGCATTATTGCGTAATGGTGTTCCAATGGCAACACCTACATTTGATGGCGCGACACCTGAAGAAATCAAAGCAATGTTGAAATTGGCTAAATTACCAGAATCTGGACAATTCACATTGTATGATGGTGTCACAGGTGAAAAATTTGCCCGTCCAGTTACAGTCGGCGTGATGTACATGATGAAATTGCACCACTTGGTGGATGGAAAGATTCATGCACGTTCAACTGGAAGCTATTCTTTGGTCACACAACAACCATTGTCTGGAAAAGCACACATGGGTGGTCAGAGACTTGGTGAAATGGAGGTGTGGGCATTGGAAGCACACGGTGCAGCGCATCTGTTGCGCGAAATGTTAACAGTTAAATCTGACGATATCGTCGGAAGAAATAAAATGTATGAAGCAATTATTTCTGGAAACAACGATATTCAAACAGGAACCCCAGAAGCATTTAACGTTTTGGTACGTGAATTGCGCGGTTTAGGTTTGGCTTTAACACCAAAAAAGATAGACTAGTGGCCGGGCCATGGGCAATTGAAAAATTGCCCCCGGCCACAAGGCACTTTTAGTGACGTAAAAGGAGCAAAAACACATGACAAATATGTTGCAAAAGATATTTGGACAAATAGAAACCAAGGAACAATTTGATGCTTTGCGTATTTCTATTGCGTCCCCAGAAGAAATTCTGTCTTGGTCGCATGGCGAAGTAAAAAAACCAGAAACTATCAATTATCATTCCTTGAAACCAGAAGCCGAAGGTTTGTTCTGTCAACAGATTTTTGGACCTGTCAAAGATTATGAATGTGCGTGCGGAAAATATAAACGTATTAAATTCCGTGGCGTTGTTTGCGAACGTTGTGGCGTAGAAGTTGGTTCTTCGTCTGTGCGTCGTGAACGTATGGGACACATTAAATTGGCTATTCCTGTGGCACACACATGGTTTTTACGCGAAGGTAAAATTGCTACATTATTGAACAATTTGCCACAAAAGAAATTAGAACAAGTTATTTCTTATGATGCATATATTGTGACTGAACCAGGTTTAACCAGTTTGAAACAATACGATGTTATCAGTGAAGATGAATATCAGGCTGCTATCGAAGAATTTGGTGAAGATTCTTTCCATGTTGGTATTGGTGCAGAAGGTATTCGTTCTATAATTGCTAACTTGGATATGGGTGATGAAAGAACACGTTTGCGTGCTGAATTGGCAGAAACCAAATCAGAATCAAAACGTAAAGCTATTATCAAACAATTAAAATTGGTTGAATCTTTCTTGGATTCAAAAACAGAACCTGCATGGATGTTGCCGGATATTCTTCCTGTAATTCCACCAGATATGCGACCATTGGTCACTTTGGATGCAGGACATGTTGCTACATCTGATTTGAATGATTTATATCGTCGTGTAATTATCCGTAACAATCGTTTGAAAAGATTTATGGAAATGCACGCTCCTGAAATTATCGTTCGTAATGAAAAACGTATGTTGCAAGAAGCGGTAGATTCTTTGTTCGATAATGGGCATAAAGCACGTCCAATGGTTTCACAAAATCGTCGTCCATTGAAATCATTATCTGATTCTTTGCGTGGTAAATCTGGACGTTTCCGTATGAACATGTTGGGTAAACGTGTAGATTATTCAGGACGTAGTGTTATTACGCCTGGACCAACATTACGTATGCACCAAGTTCGTTTGCGCAAAACAATGTCATTGGAATTATTCAAACCTTTTGTTTATGCAAAATTGTTGGCTGGTGATTATGCGAACACATTGAAGACTGCTCGTAGAATGGTTGAAAACGGTGAAGATATTGTATGGGAAATCTTGGAAAATGTTATTTACCAACATCCTGTATTGTTGAACCGTGCTCCATCACTTCATAGATTGTCT
>JAZUKY010000055.1:0-3563 GCA_045643525.1 Candidatus Enterousia sp.
TTGTCTTCCTAAGACCGCTTGGCCTCCGACTTTGTTAAAAGTGTCGCTGTGTTTGAACACAAGGTGAATGACAAAACCGTCACTTATGCGGTGTTTAGTGTTGATAAAAATATGACGTTGGATGCGTTGGCAGATGCGGTGGCAACAGCAAATAAACGGGTTGCTTCGTATAAATGGGTGACGCATTTCGCAATGACAACCGATGATTTACCTATGACCAGTACACAAAAAGTAAAGCATCATGTTGTTCGTCAGAACTTGATTGATGGTAAATACCCGATTAGAAAGGAATAAGGGAAAACAAAATGAATATGTATCAATTTTTAGAACAAACAGTGTTGCAGTATCCAGACACTATGTTCTTGGTTCGTGAAAATGTGACGTTTGCGCAATTTATAGATATGGTTCGTGCGCGTGCAACATTTTTGCATGATGCGGGAATAAATCATGGTGATGTTGTTGGGGTTTTGTCGCATAATATTCCAGAATTTGTTTCAAGTATTTTTGCAATATGGTATTTGGGTGGGACTGTGTTGATGTTGGATACAAATTTAACACCGTTTGAATATGACAATATGACGGCTACGGTTGGGTGTAAATTTGTTTGTGCACAAAAATCGTTTTTTTATGATGCCAAGGGTTTTAAGTTTATAGATATTGAAACCAAAGCAACGAATATAAATGATGATTTGGACGCATATCCATTAGAGGCAAATGATGTTGCATTGTTGTCGTTTACATCGGGTTCAACAGGGGTGCCTAAGGTTGTACCGCTTACACATTTTAATTTGATAGAAGGTGCAAACGCATACGAAGATTTTAATGAATGGATAAAACCAAATACAATAATGTATGGGTTTTTGCCGTTGTATCATGTGTTTGGGTTTGCAACCGGAATACTGGCACCGCTGCATTATGGCCTGGGGGTGTTATTGCAGCCGTCTGTGAATCCAAAGGCAATAATGCAAGATTTTAAACAATATCGTCCACATACAATACCGGCTGTGCCGCGGCTGTGGGAAATATTCCGCAACAAGATTATTGATAATATCAAGGCCCAGAAAAAATGGTGGATTGTATCATTTGTTATGCATAACCAAAAATGGTTAAAGAAAATAGGCCTGTCAAAGTTTGTTAAAAAAGTTCAACAACCAATTTTGGATGTATTTGGTGGACGTGCATCATTGTTGATTGCTGGCGGGGCAGCGACTAAACCGGATGTAGAACGTTTTTATGAAAATCTGGGGCTGACATTTGTTCAAGGATACGGTATGACCGAAACTGTGGGACCTGTGTGCTGTTCGCGTCCGGTAAAAAAACGCGTTCCATTTGCATTTGGTGCACCAATCGGATGCAATGAATGTGAAATTCGTGACAAAGATGAAAACGGCATTGGGGTATTGTGGGTTCGCGGACACCAGGTGTTCAGTGGCTACAAAGACAATGATGATGTAAATGCCGAATTATTTGATGAACGCGGATTCTTTAATACAGGGGATTTGGTGTTTATAGATAAAAATGGCGAATATCATTTTGCAGGTCGTAAAAAATTAGTCATTGTGTTGGATAGTGGTAAAAATGTTTATCCCGATGAATTAGAAGCGTTATATGCCGAAATCCCGGGGGTGAAAAATGTTGCGGTTTTTGAACACAAAGTGAATGATAAAACCGTTGTGTACGCAGTATTTAGTGTTGAACCAGATGTGACAATGGATAAATTGTCAATGGCGATTACAAAACAAAATGTTAAAATTGCGCCGTATAAATGGGTGACACATTTCGCAATGACGACTGATGATTTGCCTGTGACCAGTACACAAAAAGTAAAACACCATGTTGTTCGTCAGAACTTGATTGATGGTAAATATCCAGATAGACACGAATAAAGGTTTGTTATGAAAATTAATATAGATAAATATACATTTTATACCTGGTTGTGGTGGATCGTTTGGTCGATTGCATTTGCCGCAGCAGAATATGTTAGTTTTTATATGCCTGTGGATGATATAGGTGCCACATTGCCAATTTGGAAAATATGGATATTGGAATCTATTTGGTTGATATTGGGTGCAACAATGATGTTGATAATGTGTTATCAGTATAAACATCATCCTAGTAAACTATGGGTGCGTATAAAAAATAAAAAACGGAAATAATCCGTTTTTTATTTTCCTAAACATAATTGGGAAAATGTCGCATCCATTACATCATTTGCAGTTATTGTCCCCAATATTTTTCCAATTGCATCGGATGCACGTCGGATGTGCTCTGAAAAAATATCATAGTTATCGTTTGATTGTGATAACGCACTTTGTAATTCATTGTGACATTCAGACAGTAATTCGTATGTACGACCATTTAAAACCAAATCTGATTCTGTGCCGTCAAGTAAAGTGTGTATTTTACTGCGTATAGCGGATATCAGTGTATCAATTCCATCATTCGTTTTTGCCGATACATAAATGGCATTTTTGTTTGGTTTGTTTTTCAATAAATCTGATTTGTTTATAACTAAGATTTCATTGTTTGACGGAATATGCTTTGTGTTTCCTGCCATAACGCGTAAAACCAAATCTGCGTTATCAATTTCGTCACGTGTGCGTTCAATACCAATTTTTTCAATTTCATCATTTGTTTCACGCAGTCCCGCCGTATCAGATAGATTTACAAGGTATCCGTCTATATCCAGTTGTGCGGATACAACATCACGGGTTGTCCCCGGGGTATTTGATACGATTGCGCGATTTGAACCAACCAAATGATTAAATATTGACGATTTTCCAACGTTTGTTTCGCCAACAAGGGCGATGTTAAATCCGTTGCGAATTGTTCGTGATGTTTTATAACGTGATATAGCGTTTGATATTTCATCATATAATAGTTTTGTTTCTGACGTGATTTTTTCTGTAATATTTACCGGCAAATCATCAGAATCATAATCCAGTATAGCGGCGCTATACGCAGCAATTTTAATCATTTTTGTGCGCCATGCAGTATAAATTTTACCGTCGCCACCCAACATAGATTTTAATGCCGATTTTCTTTGTTTGTCGGTTGTTGCGTCTAATAATGCCGCCAAACCATCAATGTCGGTTAAATCCATTTTATTATTGTAAAATGCGCGACGTGAAAATTCACCGCGCGATGCCATACGTGCACCAAATGTTTTCAGGTATTCAAATATTGCATTGACCACAGCGGGTGCACCATGTGAATGGATTTCAATAATATCTTCACCGGTGAATGATTGCGGAGAACGAAAATAAATGATGATACATTGATCCAATAATTCGCCATTGGTGTCACGCAGGTTGCAATAATATGCGTGGCGGGCCTTGTATTCTGGTTTGCCCAATAATTTTGCGAACATGTTTGATAAATCGTCACCGCTGATGCGGATGACTGATACACCACATTTACCAAAACCACTGGATAATGCAAAAATTATATCGTTATTCATAATTATTATTTTCCTGAACTGATTTGTTTTAACGCAATTGGAACCAGTTTAGACACATCGGATGATGGGTTTTCAGAAACTATTTTTTGTGCCATATCAATTA
>JAZUKY010000056.1:0-2629 GCA_045643525.1 Candidatus Enterousia sp.
GACCCCAATTGAGGTAACAGATAATCCAGACACCCCGGAAATACAAATGTTGCGTGATAAAATCGTCAGCAGTTTAATTTCCATGGCCGAACCCGCAAAACGTAAATCATTTGCAAAATTACGCACATTAATTCACGAATATCCTGTACCGGCATTTATTGATTATGTTGTTCAGGTGGCAAATTTTGAAACGGATACGGCATTAAAAATATTATTAATGACCACATGGTCTGAAAAATTAACATCCATACTGTCACATCTGGGAATAATGGCCGAAAGTGCCAAGTTGGAGGCCACAATCAACCGCCGTGTTCAACAACGATTGGACCGTAATCATCGTGATGCCATATTACAGGAAAAATTACGTGTTATTCACCAAGAATTGGGCGATGACGCCGAAGAAATGGATGTTGAAAAAATGCGAAAACGTATTGAATCATCACCCCTGCCCCCGGCCGTCATGGACAAGGCTTTATCCGAATGGCGTCGTATGCGTAACATGTCGCCAATGTCAAATGAAGGTGGATTATTAAAATCATATCTGGATGAATTGTTGGCGATGCCGTGGAAAAAATCTGATAAAACCAAAATTGATTTAGCATCGGCCCGCGAAATATTGGACGCCCATCATTCGGGAATGCAACCCGTCAAAGAACGTATTCTAGAACACATTGCCGTAATGAAAAAAACCGGTGGAAATCGTGGTGGAATATTGTGTTTGGTTGGTGCACCGGGGGTTGGTAAAACATCACTGTGTCAATCAATTGCCCAGGCATTGGGCCGAAAATATCAACGCATATCATTGGGTGGAATTTCTGATGAATCACATTTTCGTGGTCACCGTAAAACATATATTGGTGCCCAAACGGGCCGCATAATGGATGCATTAAAACGTTGTGGTGTTAACAATCCCGTGATTGTGTTGGATGAAATTGATAAAATGGGACGTGATTGGCGTGGTGATCCAGAATCCGCATTATTGGAAATATTGGATCCGGAACAAAACAAAACATTCCGCGATCATTATCTGGAGGTGGATTTTGATCTGTCAAATATAATGTTCATTGCCACCGCAAACAGTTTAAATTTATCAAATGCATTAAAGGACCGTATGGAGATTATTGAAATCCCCGGCTACAGCGAAGATGAAAAGGTTAAAATTGCCCACGAACACTTAATTGCACGTGCGGCATATGATACGGGTTGGGATGTAAACAATATAAAAATTGATGATACAGCAATTCGTCACATTATACAAAAATACACCTCTGAACAGGGGGTTCGCCAATTACAACGTGAATTAACCGCAATTTTACGTCGTCAATTATTGGAAAATAATGGTGAAGATACCCCAACCGAATTTACAGTATCAAAAATTGACGATTTATTATCAATTCGCAAAAACGCCGGTATATCCAATAAAATCGGTTTTTCTGCACAAATATAAAGATATAACCATGCAACAAAACATTTTAATTATAAATACATCCGGTGCAAATTTAGAATTTGTTTTAAACGATGCATACAAATGCGTTATAACAGAAAAGCAATCGTTAAGTTTACCAACCGAGACTGAAAAGTTTATAACAGAACACGGTATAAAATGGGCTGATTTATCCGCAATCGGTGTTGTTGTTGGCCCGGGCAGTTTTACCGGTATTCGTTTAGGCATCGCATACGCCAAGGGTTTATCCATGGGATTAAATATACCGTTGGTTCCAATAAACGCATTTGAACTATATTTGGCAGCAACCCCCGATGCATTTGTTGCGATTGAATCAGGCCGTGGTGATTTTTTTGTTGGTGCCGCAAATTTAGAACCATGCACAATGGATATTGATACGGTTGAGGTTAAACAAATGGCATGGCCGCGCACCGTTGGGCACCGTCCATTTGATTTAAAATTGGGATACGACATAATAAAACAAAAACTGTCACATGGTGAAATTGAACCCACCGTTCCAATGTATTTACGCCCCAGTTATGCCGAAGAAAACGCACAGAAAAAACAAAATGCTTAAACAATTAGCCACCATTCACAAACAATGTTTTCCGGATACGCCATGGTCTGAATCTGATTTTGCGGATTTAAAAAAATCGGGGTGTGAAATAATTGCATCCGAAAACGGATTTATCGTATATCGCAGTGTTATTGACACCGGCGAAATTATCAGCATTGGTGTTGCCCCCGATGCCAGACGAAATGGAATTGCAGCCGCCATGTTGGGTTTGGCCGAACGTGATATGGCCAAACACGGTGTTCACAGTATATTTTTAGAGGTTAACGCCCAAAATACCCCCGCACGTGCATTATACACAAATACCGGATATATACAAATTGGCATTCGTCCAAAATATTACAATGGCGTTGATGCCATATTAATGGAAAAACGAATTTAATTTGAAACAAATTCCAAAATACGTGAATCAAAAATAACATCACGATTACGTAATGGTGATGCAATATGCATATCAGATGCCCTGCGGGTACGTGATAATGCAACATATGTTTGACCATGTGCAAACGCCTCACGTGAAATATCGATGACAAGAGCATCCAATGTTTTTCGCTGGGCCTTGTGTATGGTCATGGCATACCCCAAATTTAATGGAAATTGCTTAAAACTGC
>JAZUKY010000057.1:0-5271 GCA_045643525.1 Candidatus Enterousia sp.
AAATGATACAGGGTCGTTTGTATATTAATGGAGTAATGGTCGAACGTGAAAATCCACGTCCATATATACTGGCGGTATTGCCGAAACAACCAAAAAGGGGACATTATCGCAAAGATATGCTGGAAATAGATGGAAACAAAATATATGTAAATGATAAACCAGCGGAATTTAATTATACAATTCAATATGATGATCGTTGCAAAAACGATTATAAAAAATTGATTAATGTATCACAATTTCAAACAGAATTGCCAACGGGTGAGGCAAACTGGTCGCCCGTTGAATTGCCGTGCGGTATATTTGTTATGACAGAATATGACGAAATATTACCAAATGGTAAAAAACATAAAATAATAGAGTTTTCAGATAATGAACAATATGATACCACAGAAATGATAACGGTTCCTGAAAATCATTATTTCTTTATGGGGGATGATCGTGATTTAAGTTATGATTCACGCGGTTGGGGGTTCGTTCCACGTGATAATTTAATTGGACGTGTATGGTTTGTATGGTATTCGCATAATTATTATTCACCGATGCTGATGTTATGGAATTGGGGTAAAAAAATGCGCTGGGACAGATTTGGAATGGGGATAAATTAAATTGTCAGAATTAAAATACAAATTTAAAAACAAGGCATTGTTGGATTTGGCCCTGACACAAAGTGGGGTTGATTCGGCACACAATAATGAACGTTTGGAATTTATTGGGGATCGTGTTTTGGGATTGACGGTTGCGAAATTGTTATATGATATGTTCCCAACCGAGGCCGAAGGAAAATTGGCACGACGTCACGCAATGTTGGTATCTGCGGAAACATTGGCACGTGTTGCAAATGATTTGGGATTGTCAACTAAAATCCGTCATGGACATATGACGGGGGGACGTGTTCAAAACGTTTTAGCCGATGCGATGGAGGCTGTATTTGGGGCTATTTTCTTAGATGCTGGGTTTGTCACCGCCAGTGGGGTAATTGCGGATATTTGGCGTGATTTAGCAGCCGCAGATATTGAAGCCCCAAAGGATTCAAAAACAGCATTACAGGAATTTGTTCAGGCCCGTGGAGCAAAATTGCCAGAATATGTATATGATAAACCAACGGGGGCATCACATAACCCATTGTTTCATGTAACGGTGTCAGCATTGGGAAAATCGGCATCCGGGACAGGAACATCGAAAAAAATGGCCAGTACGGTTGCCGCTGAAGAATTATTGAAAATTCTTGCAATTTGATTAATAGACGGCTAAAATCACAGAAATTTACGAAGGAATAAACAAATGTTTTCAATTTTATTAGTATTATTAACGATTGTTGCGGTATTTATGATAGGTATAATTTTATTACAAAAATCAGAGGGCAGTGGTATGTCCGGATCATCTGCGGCCGCAATGTTTGGCGGTGCTTTAACGGGGGCAGATGCCGGTAATTTTTTAACACGTGCGACCGCCTGGTTGGCAACAATGTTTTTTGTATTGTGTGCGGCATTGGCATTGGTATCGTCAAATCGCGGTGCAAATGTGCAAAACAGTGAATTGCGTCAAGAAATATTGCAACAGGAACAGGCAACAGAAAATACAGATTCTGTGCAATCCGATATTGATGCAGAAAATAAATAATTAAGGGGAAGAACAATGTTTAAGAAAGAAAAAATCAAAGATTTACATTATTCTGTAAATGGGCTGATTACTGCAGATGAATTGCAGGCAGCCGCCGATGAAATTTTAACCGAATATGGTAAAAAGGCAAAATTACCTGGTTTCCGTTCAGGACATATTCCAATGTCAGTATTGCGTCAAAAATATAACGCATCTGCATTGTCAGAGGCAATCGATAAATTAATGAATCGTGATTTAACAACATATACCACTGATAAAAAAATCCGTTTGGCCGGATCTCCAAAGGCTGATTTATCAAAATGGGAAATAGGTCAAGATGTTGAATATTCAATGGAATTTGATATTTTGCCGACATTGCCAGCGGTCGATTTAGAAAAATTTACTGTTGTCAAAAAAGTAACAAAATTAGACGAGGCTGAGGTTGAAAAATCGTTGGAAAATATTCGTCGTTCACGCAGTGTTGCGGAAAAACAATCTGATGAATATATTGCCCAAAAAGAAGATACAGCGGTTATTGATTTTACCGGTTTTATTGGTGATACCGCGTTTCCAAGTGGGGCGGGGCAAAAACATCATTTGGTTTTGGGATCTGGATCGTTTATCCCTGGATTTGAAGATCAGGTTATTGGACACAAAGCAGGGGATGAATTTGATGTAAATGTTAAATTCCCATCCGATTATCATGCAGCAGATTTGGCGGGTAAAGACGCACGTTTTGCGGTCAAGGTTCATGAAGTCCGTCATCATGTATTGCCTGAATTAAATGATGAATTGGCAAAGTCTGTTGGACAGGAATCTGTGGATGCATTACGTGAACATATTCGTAAATTGATAAATGAACAATATGATGAAGCGGCACGTCGTGAAATGCGTAATGAATTGTTAGATATTTTGGCAGATAAGGTTAAATTAGATTTACCAGAAGTTTTGGTAAACCAAGAATTAGAAATGGCAAAATCTGAACATGAACACGCACATGCACATTGTGGTGATGATTGCAAAGATGATCACAAGTGGGATGAGAAAAAAGAACGGTCTGAGGCCGAACGTCGTGTTAAATTGGGATTGATTTTGGCAGAATGGGGAACACAAAACAAGGTTGATGTAACCCGTGACGATTTACAACAGGCCGTTTGGGCAGAAGCGTCGCGTTATCCAGATCCAAAACAGGTTTTTGAATTTTATAATAAAAACCAAAACGCGTTGGCAATGTTGCGTGGAATGATTTTTGAACGCAAAGCATTAGACGCAATGTTGGAACATGTAAAAACCAAAGAAAAATCTGTTAAGGCTGATGAATTATTCAAACAGGCTGAGGTAAGATAAAAATTTTCTAGCATGTGTTAGAAAATATAGTTATCAATAAACATCCGCCAACGGCGGATGTTTTGTTTAAAATATATTGTTTAAACAAAGTTTTGATATAAATATTATTAAATAATATATCAATATCTGTTTTTGTATTCGTTATTAATATTGTCAGATATTGTTTTTTAATTCGTTGATTTTATGTATATTTTCTTTTTTGTGTTCGGATTACAGTCTTATTATAAAAGTTTCCTTTTTTAATTATTATTAGATACGCATCATTCAAAGGAGAAAAAATGATTTATTCAACAGGAAACTATGAAGCATTTGCTAAAACAGATGCGGCAAAAGATATAAATGAAAAAATTGCTCATATTATAGGAGGAGGAATTGCTGGTTTGGCTACGGCGGTTTTTTTAATCAGAGATGGGCATATGAATGGTAAAAATATCAATATTTATGAAGAACTTGATATTTCTGGGGGAAGTATGGATGGAATTTATAATCCAAACAGGGGATACATAATTCGTGGTGGTCGAGAAATAGAGGTGCATTACGAATGTATATGGGATTTATTGCGTTCTATCCCTTCTATAGAAAATAAAGACCTTTCTGTCTTTGATGAATTTTATCAGGTTAATAAAGTTGATCCAAGTTTTTCTTATACCAGAGCCATAGAACACTGTGGTAAAAGGATAAAAGATGATGGAAAATTGACATTAACAAAACAATCAATAAAAGAATTGATTTTATTGGTTATGACCCCAGAAAATAAATTACAGAATATAAAGATAAATGAGGTTTTTAGCCCAGAATTTTTTAAATCTAATTTTTGGTTATATTGGGCAACAATGTTCGCTTTTGAACCTTGGGCTAGTGCGATGGAAATGCGTAGATATGTTTTAAGATTTATTCATCATATAGGTACACTGGCGGATATGTCGGCATTAAAATTTTCTAAATATAATCAGTATGAATCTTTTATATTGCCAATAGTGAATTTTTTAAAGAAACAAAACGTTAATTTTCACTATAACACAGAAGTATCAAACGTGATTTTTGATATATCTGATACCGAAAAAACGGCTAAAAAAATAGAAATGATAAAGGACAAGAAAAAAATTAATGTAAGTGTAAGAAAAAATGATTTGGTATTTATCGCTAATGGGTCTATAACAGAGGGCAGTACTTATGGTACAAACTCAGAAGTACCTTCGAGAGATTATCAATTGGGGGCAAGTTGGCAGTTATGGAAAAATATTGCAAATCAAGATAAAGATTTTGGAAAGCCGGATAAATTTTGTGAAAAAATTCCGAAAGCAAATTGGATAGTTTCAGCTACTATAACATTATACAACGATATTGTTACACCGTATATAGAAGCAATATGCCATAAAAATCCGCACAGTGGTTCTATTGTATCCAGTGGACCTGTTACAATTAAAGATTCTAATTGGTTTTATGGTTTTAGTATAAGTCGTCAACCTCACTTTAAAATTCAAAAAACAAATGAAATAGTAATCTGGACTTACGGTTTATTTTCTGATAAGCCGGGGAATTTTATCAAAAAGAAAATAACAGAATGTGCCGGGTGGGAATTATGTGCAGAATGGTTATATCATATAGGTGTGCCAGAATCTGATATAGAAACAATTGCAAAAAAATATTCAAATACAGTTCCTTGTCATATGCCATATATAACAAGTTATTTTATGCCACGTGCAAAGGGCGATCGACCATTGGTTGTACCTAAAAATGCTACGAATTTTGCTTTTATCGGCAATTATGCAGAAACCGAAAGAGATACAGTATTTACAATAGAATATTCAGCAAGAACAGCAATGGAAGCGGTGTATTCTTTGTTGGGGATAGAACGTGGAATTCCTGAGGTATATCCATCTTGTTTTGATATTAGGGTATTATTTAATGCGATATATCATTTAAATGATAAAAAGAAATTGAAAGATGCGGAATTACCGTGGCTACTTAATATAATGAAAACAATTGGATTACAAAAAATTCGAGGTTCTTATTTAGAAGAATTATTAAAAGAAGCTAAATTGGTTTGAAAACATAAATGCCCCAGAATAAGGGGCATTTATTATATTTATAAACAATTATAATATGGTGTAAAGTTTATAATGGGTTCAAAATTTATCGATGCAAACGTAAGAGGCCAAGTGTTGAACCAATAACGGCAACTACGTGTTTTAATAAGCTCAAGCACAATGTATGTTTTGCGTATCGTCTTATTTTTATTGGGTTATTTTTTTGTAAATAAAAACTGCGCCTAAGGGGGACACAGTAAATACTATAAGTGCAAATCACTAAATATAAAATACT
>JAZUKY010000058.1:0-8510 GCA_045643525.1 Candidatus Enterousia sp.
GTCATGGGGTCAAGAAAGATGAACGTACCCAAATGATTGAATTAGAAAAGATTGCAAAAATCAACAAGGATCGCGAAGAAGAAACTGCGATTATTGAAAAAGGTTTTGCAGATCAGATTTACCAAATGGTTGAAAATCAAACCATTGAATCTGGGACTGATTCAATTAAACCTTTTGTGGGTAAGAAAATAACAGCAGAGGTATTTGAAGGTATTAAACCAACAGATGTCAAGAAATTGTCTGTTAGTGATAAAGAAATTCAGACCAAGATTGATGAATTGCGCGAACAATTAACAATTAAATTAAAATTGTTAAATGAAAGGGCTGATGCAGAAATTGCCAAGGCCACAGAAAGCAATTCTTTGGCTGCAAGTGTATTGAAAGAAGTTAAGGTGTACATTGCACATAAAATGAAATTGCAGCCTGGTGATAAAATGGCGGGACGCCATGGTAACAAAGGTATTGTATCCAAGGTGGTTCCTGTTGAAGATATGCCGCATTTGGCAGATGGTACACCGGTTGATTTGGTACTGAATCCGTTGGGTGTGCCGTCACGTATGAACATTGGACAGATTTTAGAAACACACCTTGGTATGGCGGCCCGTGCATTAGGTGAACAGATCGGTCGTGTTTTAGAAGAAGTCAAACAAAAACGTGCTGTTACAGATGATTTGCGTTCTGTAATGGGCAAGATATACGGTAAAGACGTTGCTGAAAAATTGGAAAAAATGACGGACACAGATGTTCGTGCAGAAGCCGCACTGTTACGTGATGGTGTACCGATGGCAACGCCTACGTTTGACGGTGCGACACCTGATGATATTCACAATATGTTGAAATTGGCGAATTTACCAGAATCTGGTCAATTTGATTTGTATGATGGTATGACGGGTGAAAAGTTTGCACGGCCAGTGACAGTTGGTGTTATGTATATGCTGAAACTGCATCACTTTGTTGATGAAAAGATTCACGCACGTTCTGTCGGCAGTTATTCATTGGTTACACAGCAACCATTGTCTGGAAAAGCCCACAAGGGTGGTCAGCGTCTGGGCGAAATGGAAGTTTGGGCATTGGAAGCACATGGCGCGGCACACTTGTTGCGTGAAATGCTGACAGTGAAATCCGATGATATTACCGGTCGAAATAAGATGTATGAATCGATTGTTTCAGGCAGTGATGATATCCAAACGGGAACGCCAGAAGCGTTTAACGTGTTCGTTCGTGAATTACGTGGTTTGGGTTTGGCATTGACACCAAAGAAAATCGATCAATAACAATATAAAACAATCCAACGACATTTTTAATATGTCGTTGGATTACAGTGATATTCAATTTAACGCGACTTGAAAAGGAGCAAGATTTATGACCAATATGTTGCAGAAGATATTTGGACAAATTGAAAATAAAGAGCAGTTTGATGCACTGCGTATCACTATTGCGTCGCCAGAAGAAATTCTGTCGTGGTCTCATGGTGAGGTTAAAAAACCAGAAACTATTAACTATCATTCATTGAAGCCAGAGGCAGAAGGGCTGTTTTGTCAGCAAATTTTTGGCCCCGTCAAAGATTATGAGTGTGCATGTGGAAAGTATAAAAGAATAAAATTCCGTGGCGTTGTTTGTGAACGTTGTGGTGTTGAGGTTGGGTCATCGTCCGTTCGTCGTGAACGTATGGGACATATTAAGTTAGCAATACCTGTTGCACATACATGGTTTTTGCGTGAAGGTAAAATCGCAACATTATTAAATAATTTGCCACAAAAGAAATTAGAACAAGTTATTTCATATGATGCATATATTGTTATTGAACCGGGGTTAACCAATTTGAAACAGTATGATGTTATTAGTGAAGATGAATATCAAAATGCTGTGGAAGAATTTGGTGCAGATGCGTTCCGTGTTGGTATTGGGGCCGAAGGGGTTCGTAGCATTATTGCCAATTTGGATATGGGGGATGAACGTACACGTTTACGTGCAGAATTGCAGGAAACAAAATCTGAATCCAAACGCAAGGCGATGATAAAACAATTAAAATTGGTTGAAGCATTGTTGGATTCTAAAACGGATCCTGCATGGATGTTACCAGATGTTTTGCCTGTAATTCCACCAGATATGCGTCCATTAGTTACGTTGAATGCTGGTAATATAGCTGCATCGGATTTGAATGATTTATATCGTCGTGTTATCATTCGTAATAATCGTTTAAAGCGTTTTATGGAAATGCAGGCACCTGATATTATTGTTCGTAATGAAAAACGTATGTTACAAGAAGCGGTTGATTCTTTATTTGATAATGGTCACAAGGCACGACCAATGGTTTCACAAAATCGTCGTCCGTTGAAATCTTTGTCAGATTCTTTGCGTGGTAAATCTGGGCGTTTCCGTATGAATATGTTGGGTAAACGTGTTGATTATTCAGGCCGTTCTGTTATTGTATCTGGACCAAGTTTGAAATTACATCAGGTTGGTTTACCAAAAGCGATGGCATTGGAATTGTTCCAACCATTTGTGTTTGCACGTTTGTTGGCGGGTGGTTATGCCAATACGTTGAAAACAGCACGCAAAATGGTTGAAAACGGTGAGGACATTGTATGGGAAATTTTGGAAAAAGTTATTTATGAACATCCCGTTTTGTTAAACCGTGCACCAACATTGCATCGTTTGTCATTGTTGGCATTTGAACCTGTTTTAATCGAAGGTAAAGCGATACGTTTGCATCCGTTGGTTTGTGCTGGATTTAATGCTGACTTTGACGGTGACCAGATGTCTGTTCATGTGCCAATTTCATTAGAGGCACAATTAGAAGCACGTACATTGATGTTGGCATCAAATAACGTGTTGTCACCAGCAAACGGTAAACCTATGATTGTTCCAACACAGGATATGGTTTTGGGTGTTTATTATATTTCGTTGATTAATGGCGAACATAGTGAAAAATCATCACGTTTTGCCAATATGGACGAAGTTAAAATGGCATTGGAAAACAAAACAATTACATTGCATACCCCAATTGTTGCACGTATTAATGGTAAAATATATAAAACAACAGCTGGACGTATGATTTTGGGGCAATTGTTGCCACAGTCTGATAATATGCCATTTGATTTGGTAAATAAAGTGATGGGCAAAAAAGAAATTGAAGCGTTGTTGGCTACAACTTATGAACGTTGTGGTGACAAGGCGATGATTATCTTGGCTGATTCATTAAAGAATACTGGATTTGAACAGGCAGCACGCAGTGTAATTTGTATTGGTTTTGACGACATTGTTATTCCAGAAGAAAAGAGAACAATGATAGAAGAGGCCAATAAAGCCGCAGAAGAAATCGAAGAACAGTATCAAAACGGTTTGCTATCTGGTGGTGAACGTCACAATAAATTGATTGACTTGTGGCAAAAAACAACGGATAAATTGGCCGATTTGGCTTATGCAGCGTTGGGAAAAACAACCGGTGATAATTGGAATTCTGTTTTGATGATGGCTTTGTCGGGGGCCCGTGGTTCCAAGAACCAGATTAAACAGTTATCTGGTATGCGTGGTATGATGGCAAAACCTGATGGATCTATTATTGAAGTTCCTATTATTTCGAACTTTAAAGAAGGTTTGACTATGGCTGAATACTTTACGTCTACACACGGTGCACGTAAAGGTATGTCGGATACTGCGTTGAAAACAGCTGACGCTGGGTATTTGACACGTCGTTTGGTTGAATTGGCACAGAATACCGTTATTACAGAACATGATTGTGGTACATCTGAATATATAACAGCTAAACCTGTTTACCAGGGGGCAACATTATCTGTTGCATTGGGTGATGTCGTATTTGGTCGTACTGCGGCACATGATATTGTTCATCCGATTACCAAAGAAATGATAGTTCCAGCGGGTGAATATATTGATAAAGTTGCAGCCAGAAAGATAAATGAATCTGGGTTGCCATCGGTTGACGTTCGCAGTGTTTTGACATGTTGCAGTGATGGTTTATGTGCAAAATGTTATGGTATGGATTTGTCACGTAATGCATTGGTTCATGTTGGTGAAGCGGTTGGTGTTATTGCGGGACAATCAATTGGCGAACCGGGTACACAGTTAACATTGCGTACGTTCCATATCGGTGGTATTGCCGGTGGTAGTGCCGAAAGTCACTTTATCGAAGTACCAGTTGCGGGTAAAATCGAATTAACCGGTGTAAATACGATTAAGAATTCTGTTGGCCGTGTTGTTGTTTTATCACGCAATGGTAAATTATCGGTAGTTGATGAAAATGGGGCCCAATTGTTTACGGCGGATTTACCATATTCATCAATGTTGATTGTAAATAATGGCGATATGGTTGAAAAGGGTGCCAAGGTTGCTGAATGGGATCCATATTCTAATACAATTATTGCTGAAAAAGATGGTATAGTTCAGTTTAAAGATTTGTTAGAAAATGTTTCTTATCAAGAAGAAGTTGACCCGATGACCGGAATTGTTTCACGTAAGGTTATCAATTGGAAAGCTAATACAAAGAAGGCGTTAAACCCATCTATTACATTGGTTGATGAAAAAGGTAACGTGGTATCTTTGGGGGGCAAAAAAATCGCCGAGTATATGTTGCCAACATATTCCGTATTGAATGTCGCAAATGGTGCAAATGTTGTTGCGGGTGATGTTTTGGCACGTATTCCTGTTCAGGCGAAAAAGACGGGCGATATTACCGGTGGTTTGCCACGTGTTAACGAATTATTAGAAGTTCGTCGTCCTGCAAATCCGGCGTTGTTGGCGGAAATTGATGGTACCGTTGAATTGGAAGATGCTAAATCCAAAATAATGATTCGTATTGAACCAGATGATGGATCTGCACCATTTGAATACGCAGTACCAAAGGGAACCAACCTGTTGGTACGCAGTGGTGATGTTGTTCGCAAAGCTGATAAATTGGTTGATGGTGATTCAGTCCCACAAGATATTTTACGTATTTTGGGACAAAAAGCATTGGCAACATTTATGGTTGAACAAATTCAACAAGTTTATCGTTTGCAGGGTGTAAGTATTAATGACAAACACATCGAAATATTGATACGTGAAATGACACGTCGTGTTGAGATTACAAATCCAGGTGATACAGGATTCTTGATGGGACAGGTTGTTGATCGTGTAGATTTCGAAGAAGAAAATGCACGTGTGGCACGTGATGGTGGCAAATTGGCAGAGGCTTCACAAGTCTTGGTTGGTTTGACACGTGCATCGTTGACATCACGTTCATTTATATCCAATGCATCGTTCCAACAGACAACGAAGGTATTGGTAGATGCAGCGATTTCTGGTTCAACAGATAAATTGGTTGGTATTAATGAAAACTTAATAGTTGGCCGTTTGATACCAATTGGTACGGGTGCATATGTTCGTCGTGTTCGTGAAATTGCCAGAGCAGAAGAAAAAGCTGAAAAATTGGCACGCGAAGGTGGTGAACAGCAACAGTTGATGGATATTTAATCCATTAAGATTCCCATTGAATATACTAATTTAGTTTGTTCAATGGGAAAAAGTGTTAAGTAAAAGTTTTTCTTGCAATAGTGTTAGATTGTAATAAAATATAAAACTGTAAATAAAAAGGATATTAAGATGGCAACGCCAAAAAGTAAGACCAGTAAAGCACGTTCAGCACAACGTCGTTCACACGATGCTTTGACAATTATGCCATGTGGGGTTTGCAAAACATGTGGCGAAAAGAAACGTCCACATCATGTTTGTGCAGCATGTGGTTCAAAGTAATATCTGGTAAAAATATTGGGCAGGATAAGGCACACTGGGTGCCTTTCTGCTTTTTTTGTATATTATGATGACTGATAAAAAAATAATTTCAATTGATGCAATGGGGGGCGATAAAGGCCCGAACGCTGCATTGGGTGGTATAAATCAATTTTTATATCAATATGGTGAAGATACCGTTCGTTTCAGGGTTTTTGGCGATGAACAGGTATTGACACGTTTGATGGCCAAATATCCACGTGTGGCACGTAATTGTCAGATTATTCATGCCTCTGGTGTTATAAAGGGAACAGATAAAGTTCGTGATGTAATTCGGCATGCACAGGATACTTCAATGTATATGGCGATTAAGGATGTTCGTGAAGGAAATAGTTCCGCTGTTATTAGTGCCGGAAATACGGGGATATTAATGTCGTTGTCTAAGTTGGCATTAAAAACAATTGACGGTATTTCGCGTCCCGCCATTACTACAATGTTACCATCTGGGGGCGGTGATTCACGTGTAGTTGTTTTGGATTT
Organism: Candidatus Enterousia sp.; assembly: GCA_045643525.1. GTDB lineage: Bacteria > Pseudomonadota > Alphaproteobacteria > Rs-D84 > Rs-D84 > Enterousia. Next base: position 6,268 of record JAZUKY010000058.1, read on the forward strand.
GGGGGCGAATGTTCAATGTGACGAAACCGTTTTATTCGATTTTGCAATATTGGGCAGTGTCTATGCAGAGGTTATTGGTAAAATGCCACGACCAAAATTAGGGGTATTAAATATTGGTGAAGAAGATACCAAAGGTAATGAAACGTTGCAACGTTTGAATCATGTGCTGGCGGCCCACAGGGATGAATTACCGTATGATTATGTGGGGTTTGTCGAAGGTAATGATATTAGTGCCGGTAATGTTCAGGTCGTTGTAACAGATGGTTTTACTGGAAATATTGTATTAAAAACTGTGGAAGGTACAGCACGTTTGATTAAACGTGTATTGGTCGAGAACTTGAAAAAATCTGTTTTGGCAATTGTTGGCGGATTCTTTTTGGTTCATGTGTTTAAGCGTTTGAAACATAAAATTGATCCACGTTCATATGCCGGTGCGACGTTTTTGGGATTAAAGGGATTTGCCGTTAAAACACACGGTAACAGTGATGCATTGGCGTTTGCAAATTCTATCAGATTTACCGCAGATTTAACGAATGCGAACCTTAATGATATGATAGAGGTGCGGGCCCACAGGGTTGCACAAATCCGTGAAAAATTAAAAGAAGACGTGTTCGAATAAAGGACTGCGTTTTTTATTGTTAAATAATATAATATAAAACGCCCATTTTGGGCGTTTATTTTTATTGGTTTATTATTTCCATTACACGTTTTGATACATCAGAAATGTTTACACGTTCTTGGGCCATTGTGTCACGATGACGCAATGTAACGGTATTATCTTCTAATGTTTGATGATCGACAGTTATACATACTGGTGTTCCAATTTCATCGTGTCTGCGATAATTTTTTCCAATGTTACCAGAATTTTCCAGTTCGATACGGCCAATGGATAACTTGCGTAATTCATTTTCGATATTATTGGCAATATCTAATAATTCTGGAACATTACGGGCCAATGGGATAACTGCGGCTTTGACCGGGGCCAATTTGGGTTTCAATTTTAATACTGTACGTGATTTTCCATCTGGTAATTCTTCGTCTGTATATGCCTGTATCATAACAGCCAACATTGCACGATTTACCCCCATTGCGGTTTCTATAACGAACGGGATAAAATTTTCACCTGTTTGCGGATCACTGTACGATAGTTTTGTTGTACTATTTTTATTTTCTAAAACATGTGCATTAATTTTAAACTCTTCTTGTGATTTTGTGTGTGATCCCAAATCGAAATCTTGGCGGTTGTGAATACCTTCGACTTCGTCAAATCCATCTGGGAATTCGTATTCAATATCAAATGCGGCCTTGGCATAATGGGCCAATTTATCATGTGGTGTAAAACGTAATTTTTCAGCGGGTATTCCCAACGTATTTATCCACCAATCCATGCGGATTTTTTTCCATTGTTCGTGTTGATTTTCATCGTCGCCTGGACGGACAAAATATTGCATTTCGGCCTGTTCAAATTCACGCATACGAAAAACAAAATTTCGCGGTGAAATTTCATTACGGAATGCTTTACCAATTTGTGCAATACCAAATGGTAATTTATGCGGTTTGGCATCTAATACATTTTTAAAATTAACGTATGTTGTCGTTGCCGTTTCGGGACGCAGGTATGCATTAATTGCACCATCGGCTGTTGCACCAATTGATAACCCCATCATTAATTGATATTCACGTGGTTCACTGATTTCTGTGCTACCACAGTTATCACATTTTGTTGGGTCAATCATTTTATCTTGACGCATACGTGCACCGCATTTTTTACATTCAACCAATGGATCGGAAAAACTGCCTTCGTGGCCAGAATATTTCCACATTAATCTGTTGCTGATTAATGCGGCGTCTAACCCTTCAATGTCATTGCGTGAATAAATCATTGCATTCCACCAGGCATTTTTAATATTTTTCATTAATTCTACGCCATATGGACCGTAATCATATGCACCACCCAAACCACCATAAATTTCGGAACCCGTGAATATAAAACCACGTCGCTTGCATAATGCGACAATATCATTAATTGTTTTTGCTGGCATGTTTTTACCCTTTGATTTAACGGGATATATTGTGGTATACAAAAATCATTTTTGCAATATAAAAAGTTGAAAAAATTGGTTTGTTATGTTTGTATTACATGTAAATACACATGGTGTATGACAAAGATGTTTTGATAAATAATTTTTGTTATGATAAAGATATACCGAATAATCAAAAGTATGTATTGATTATTTATAATA
>JAZUKY010000059.1:0-29869 GCA_045643525.1 Candidatus Enterousia sp.
TTTTTCCATTTTTATTTACCCACCGCCAAACAATCTGTTATTGCACGAAATATATCATCATATTTTCGCAATGATTCCAATGTTATTTTATGTAACATTTGATATTTACCAAATGCATCAAACGCAAACCAAAATAAATCATTACGTCCAAACACCGTTAATCCATGCAATTGTTTAACCGACTGAATATCTTTGTTTATTGTCACTAAATCCGGCACTGGAAAAACCATTTCACGTTCAATTGTTTTTGGAGCAAATATGTACGCACTGCCCCAAATCATTCCACCTGCAACCGAATACAAATCAGCAACCGCATTTGGCAATATTGCCGCCCCAATTTGTTGTAAATATAAATTAATGTTAACTATTTCTTGGCGTGATGGTGGGTTATCAATGTATACTCCACGTGATTTCATCATCAAAACAAATTCTTCAACCGTCATTACACACCCCTATCTACATATCACGGCCCATACTCATCCCAATCTGTGTCATACGATCCGTTGTTGCATTTCCACCATCACCCCCACCCCCAGTATGGGTTGGTATATATACTTTTTTTGTTGGATTTGGTAACCATATCGCATCATTACCAGATTGTTCGGCAATAAATCGATCCAAATTATATGAATTTGGGAACGTCCAACATAAAAACATGTTATCAACATCAACCGTCCCCCCCAATATTAATGGTATACGCAAACGGATGGATGTATTTTCGGGTAATTGACGTCCCATTAATAAATCCATAAATGCATCTTGGGATAAATTCATATATGCCAACGATTCAATTGAATCGTCCAAAGCCCGCATAAATTGATGACATGTATCACGATATTTTGAAAACCAATCTGGGGACACAACAACATTGTTTTGCGGTACCAAAACAATCGTCATATCATCCATGTGCATATCAGCCAATCGTTTTTCCGCAAATTCTTGGGACCATTGCATTATATTTTACCTATGTAATTTAATACGGTATCAATATATTGTGAATATGCATCAAAATTTTCCACATCATCCGTGGTCGAATTTTTATGTTCATCAACATATTGTGCTAATTCAGACATTGTATCAAATGTCAAAACATCCGTTTCTGATGTGCCGGAACCTGTTGCCGCAACAACAAAGCAATTTATATTAATTTGAACATCTTCAAGTGTATCTATAAATAAATTTTGAAACTTTTCGACAATTTTGGCTACAGATGCACAATCAACACCAACCGCCCCAATCCAAAACATTTCATCCGCACCAATGGCGACAAATGGGGTAATACCGGCGATTACCGGTGATTTTTTTACAACATATCCTGCATTTTCAAATATTGTATCGATTTCTGGATATGTTTGTTGAACCGTTTTCGTACGATTTGCTGTTGGTGCGACCAACGGTGCAACATTATGCTGAATTAACGGTACCGCCATTGTAATACCCGCATTTGGCCGTGGGGGGCGTAACAATGCGGACGGTGCCTTTGGCGTTACAACCGCAACAGCTTCCACTTTTTTTACCATTGTTTCTTTGGTAACTTCCTGATTTTCCTTTGCTATATTTTTTCCAGCCATTCCGATTGCGGTTTGCCCCACCGGTGCGGTTGCCATATGTATATAACGTCGCCGTGGTCGCAATAACATATACAATCCCCCCAATAATATAACCGCCGTTACACAGAACGATATATAAAACATTGGTTGTATACGAACCTGATTCGCCTGCAACATTGCCAAATATTTCCAATGTGATGCAGACAATATATTAAATCCAAATCTGCTGTTAAACCAAAAACAGGTCCCCAATACAACCGCCAGCAACCACAAAACACAAACTAAAAAATAATCTATTCTTTTTCTCATTTCATTTCAATTATACCATATTTATGATAAAGTAAAAAGTACAATGATTACATCTGATGACATTATTTATCAATTACGTAATAATATTTCGTTATATTGCCCCGCCCAGATTGATGGGACAGATTTGGCCGCATGTACAGAATTTGCACACCAGTGGAATACAGACATTATATCTGTTACCCCCGATAAAATCGTAACATTATGGCCATGGGTTGAATATACAAAAATTAAAATTTATGCCAGATTACATTTAACAGATAAAAATAATACAAACACATCATCTGCAAATATTACAGATATCGTAAAACGAATAAAAGGTACATTTAAATCGGGTGCCGAAACCGTCCAAGTTTTTGTTCATATTTCCGATATTAATGATTTTATTGAAACAATACGTCCAATACGTGATGATTTATTTTTTAAACGAAATTTATCTGTTGCCATCGATATAAATGAAATAAAATCGCCATTTGATTGGGAAAATATTTTTATTGGTTTGGCAAACATCGGTACAAAATCACTGTTGTTATACATATCAACGGACACGGGTGATGATTCGGATTTTGTTGGACAGATTTATGCAGCATTAAACGCATATAGTACCACGGACACAATTGATTTACATTTTATGACCGGTGAAAATTTAACCCGGGCGGAACAGGTATTTCGTCTGGCCGAACTAATTTGTCCAAAAACAATTCAAAACATGCGTTTTTTTATTAATTGGCACACAGAAATGCTGAAATTAAATTAACTGTTTTTCAATATTAAATATTTTGGTGTGGCGGTTTGAGCCATATTTTTGTTTTGATATCTGGTTTCAATTACATCCAAATCCGCAACCGTTGAATTTAATACTGTTTTTGGTATTTGTTCCATAATCCAATCGAAATATTCCCAATGATCGGTACCAATTATAATTTGTCCATCGGGTTTTAAATATTTTCCCAACAAATCTAAAAAATCAGCATTTAATAATCTGCGTTTTTCATGTTTTGCCTTTGGCCAGGGATCAGGATGTAATATCCAAATTTGTTCATATAACGAATCGTTTTGTTGCAATAAATCACGAACGTCATCCGGCCATATACGAATATTTTTATATTCGGGTAAAATATTATTATCAGCATCACATATTGCAGACATCAAACTGGCCACACCATTAATAAAAGGTTCCGCCCCAACAATTGTTTTTGTTGGGTTTTGTTGGGCCAATAAACGCAAATGTTCCCCCGCCCCAAAACCAATTTCCAGAATCGCATTTTCAATTTTACCAATCGGACAAATTTTTGGTAAAACGGATTCAATTAATGTGTTCTGTCGTGCTGACAATTTTTTGCCGTGCCGACGTCCAAATGTTCTTATCGCTTGTTTTTCCATATATTTAATATAGAATTGAATTTGCGATAATACAAGGATATAAAATTGTGATATATTTCCACGGTCAGTTATTTTGGACGACATATCACATGATTCATTGTATTTTCAAAATTAAAAACAGAATGGGAAAAGGAAAATTAAAATGCGTAGCGGTTTAAACAATGATTTAATTGCCAGAATTTTGGGTAACGCACCAAAATATACATTGGAACAGTTAGAGGAAAAATTTCCCCAACGCAATTTGCCAGATGGTGCATTTGTTACACGTTTTGCCCCCAGTCCGACGGGTTTTATGCATTTGGGTGGTTTATACGGTTCATTAATCGATTATAAATTGGCAAATCAGACGGGGGGGATTTTTTACCTGCGTATAGAAGACACAGATACCAAGCGTGAGGTTAAAGAAGCCGTAGATATTATAATTAATTCGATGCAACGTTTTGGTTTTAAATATGACAACGATGAAAAATATGGTCCGTATTATCAATCACAACGCCGTGATGTATATCATTCGGTTGTTGCCGATTTATTGGCACGTGGATTGGCATACCCATGTTTTATGACATCTGCAGATATTGATGCCGTGCGTGCACAACAAAATGCCGCCGGATTGGCAACGGGTATTTACGGTGAATTTGCGCGCGATCGTGATTTAACAGATGATGAAATTATTGCACATTTGGACAACGGCGAAGTACCAACAATTCGTTTATATTCATCAGGTAATCCGGAACAAAAAATATTCTGCAAAGATGCCGTTCGTGGTTCAATCGGATTCCCCGAAAATAATGAAGATATTGTTTTAATTAAATCAAACGATGGGTTACCAACATATCATTTTGCACATTTGTGTGACGATCATTTTATGCGAACGACCCATGTTGTCCGTGGTGAAGAATGGTTACCGTCATTTCCGAAACACATTCAATTATTTCGCATGATGGGATGGACACCACCAATGTATATCCACACATCAACATTGGATAAAATTGATACGGATACCGGCAAACAACGTAAATTATCCAAACGCAAAGATCCAGAGGCAAACGTTGCGTATTTTATCCAAGACGGTTGGCCCATGGACGCAGTAATTGAATATTTGGGTAATATTATCGCATCTGGGTACGAAGATGCCAAGATTAAGGGTATTGTAAAAACATTTTGGGATTATGAATTAAAACCCAAAAAAATACCAATGTCCGGTTCATTGTTTGATATGAAAAAATTAGAATGGTGGGCCAAAGAATATATTGCCACCCTGCCCGTGGATGAATTGGTGAAATACGTATCCAATTGGGCACATGAATTTGATAATCAATGGGCAAGCCGAATTGATAACGCCCCACAATACCTAAGAAATATTTTGGCGATTGAACGCGATAATCCGAAACGTATTCGCAAAGATTTTATCACATGGCGTGGGACATTAAACGAAATTTCATATTTCTGGGACGAATTGTTTACACCGAATACAGATTTTGCGTTTAATACAGATATATTGAATGCATTTATTGAAACATTTGATATCAATGATGACAAGGATACTTGGTGGAATAAAATTGTAAAAATTGCAGAAAAAATTGGTGTAAAAAATGGTGATGTGGCAATGCAGTTACGTGTTGCAATGTCCGGCCGCACAAATACCCCCGATTTATATTCAATAATGCAGGTTATGGGGTACACACGTGTTATTGATCGTATAAATCATGTAAAAAAATAAAGGTAAAAAAATGAAAGCAACAAAAAGTAAATCAAAACAAACTGTTCGTAAACAGTTAAAAAATGTAAAGCAAAATTCACGTGGCAGTGCATTGTTGCGCACATTACAGGCAACGGGTTTATTCAGATGGGAACGTAAATCAACAAAATCCGAAGAAATGTTAAATATTTTAACACATGGTATTGGTGTGGGTTTGGCAATTGCGGCATTGTGCTTATTGGAAGTATTTGCGGTTTTATACGGTAATGTTTGGGCAATTGTTTCGTGTGCAATTTTTGGTTTAACAATGTTTACATTGTATTTTGGTTCAACAATGTGTCATGCAATGATTGGTCAAAAAAGCGAATGTTTTTTTGAAGTTTGGGACAGCGTTGCCATTTATGCATTAATTGCGGGAACATATACACCATTTTGTTTGGTAAATCTGCGTGGTGGTTGGGGATGGACCGTATTTGGTATTTTGTGGGCCATTACAATTTTTGGTGCCGTTATGAAAATTAAAAATCCACGCCGTCAACCAAAATGGATGGTCGCGTTATATTTGGTTATGGGATGGACATTGGTATTTATTTTACCCGTTATGTTACGCAGCATTTCTGCACGTGGCATGTGGTTTATATTATCGGGCGGCCTGTCATATTCATTGGGGGTAATATTTTATTTATGGCGTAAAATGAAATATTCACATGCAATATGGCATTTATTTGTAATCGGCGGCAGTGTATGTTTCTTTTTCGCGGTATTGTTTGGATGTGTTATTGATTTTTAATATAAATCCAGTTACGAATAAAAATCCCCAAATAATGGGGATTTTTATTTTGGTAAATATAAATACAAATATATGTATTACAAAAATACCACCAATAAATGGTGGTAAATGGAATAAAACACGATAAAAACATTATTTATTCAACCCAAATTGCGGCATAGGTTGTCCCATTTTCACCAATGGGAATTCGTACATCACCCATGGTTACAGATACCTTACCATTTGTTTGGCTAACCCCCGTTACAACCGCCCCAGTACCACTGGATTGACTGGCTAAGTTATTGATTTCTGTTTTTGTTGCATATGTATCCGATATTTTATTACCATCAGAATCATTTGTGGCATTCGTTGCAGTATTGGCGGAACCGGCACTGGTCGCATAATTTGCGTTTGCAGCCGTCCCGGCAAAATCTTGGTCTGAATCTGTAAATTTATCATCTACATAGCCTGTTGACGCATACCCCGATAAATCATCGGTGGTTAACATACCGGAAATTTCACCAATTTTTACATACGTATCCGATATTTTATTACCATCAGAATCATTTGTGGCATTGGTCGCATAATTTGCGTTTGCCGCCGTTCCGGCAAATCCTTGGTCTGAATCTGTAAATTTATCATCTACATAGCCTTGTGATGCAACATTCGCATTTGCATTTGATGCAAAAATTGCACACATAGCCAGAACTGCAAAAAATGATACTTTGCGTTTCATTATGTTTTTACTGTATTTTTGTTATCTTTTCCCGTTGTCACGTCATATATAAACGTGACAACGGATTTTTAATTAAATGGTATTTATATTACTCATTTTCACCGCGTGCAATACTTTCCCATACCAAATCGGAACCATTATACTTCAATACGCAATCTTTACAGTTTACATCCGGTGTAGGAATATTTTTTACCAAATCCGATGTAATACCAGAATTTACAGCATTTAATTGATCACCATCCAATTTATCCTGTTTATCACCCAAATCTGATGTTGTTGCATAATCACCTGCTGGTTGGTACTCACCTGCTGGTTGATACTTAATATCCGCATCCGTAGTTTTTACATAATCGTCCAAATCTGTATTCGTTACCATATTTGCGGTTTTTTCATCTACATATTTCTTTGATGCGATGTCTGCATTTGCGGCATTTACAGTTACAACTGTTAATATTGCGGCAAATATACCTGCGGTTAATTTTTTCATTTTTTCCTTCCTTGCTTTATTATTGTTTATTGTTATTATTTTTTGTTTTTATCCTGTTGTTTGTCTATCTGCACTGTTTTTTTGTTTTCTCTTCTTTTTTCCTAAATTTTTAATTTTTTAAATTCCTTTATTCGGCGGGGGCCGTTACATTAACCCATGCATATTCCCCATTTTTATTTACCGACAATACACATAACCCCGAATCTGCGATACATTTTTCACCCGGAATTGGTATCTTTTTTGCCAATTCTTCATTAACCTGGGTCAAATCAACATTAAAATCCATGTTATCAATCTGTTCCCTGGTATAAACGTCGGCGGCGTTTGCCTTGTCCTTAACCGCGGTGGCAATTTTTTCGGCAACGTCCGATGAATCCACCTTGGTCGCCAATGCGGTATCAACATCCGATTTTGTATAAACGTCGGCAGTATTCGCTTTGGCATCCAAATCCGTTTTGTCCGCCTTGGTCGCCAATGCGGCATCAACATCTGATTTTGTGTAAACCGTATCCGCAATTGCCGTTGTAATTGCCGCATTCATGGCATCAACATCTATTTTACCGGCATCGCCCTTTTCCCCACGTTCACCACGGGCCCCACGAATATCGTTTTTAGATATTAAAATACGATATGCACTGTCGGATTCGTCCGAATATTTCCACACTAAATCTGTATCGGTTGACCCCAAAACAATTTCACGTCCATCGGTACCGGTACCACCGGTTGTACCCATTTGTCCCTTTAACGCGTCAACATCCACATAAATTTCGCCATTTTCAATTATTATGTACCCATCACGACTGGCCAATGAATCCTGTTTTGATTCAACCTTGTTCGTGACGTTATCAATATTGGTATATAATTGACTTATGTTTTTATTAATTTCATTAATATCCTGGTTAATCTGATTTACATCAACCGATACATTTGAACCACCGGATGAATTTATCGCATTTGTCACAGTTTGATTTTTGATTGATGCACCACCGACAACTGATTTACCACCACCCAAATATTTACCAACCGACAAACGATTTGTTGCAGTTTGAACCGTATTATTACTGTTATTATTTGTATTCTTTGTTGCAGATGAAATCGGGGCAACCGATGTATTTAATCGCATTGTTGCACCACGTGCCGCATTTATCGCAGATGACGTGCCATTATATGTTCCCGCACCACCCAATTGACGTACCGTTGGGGCCGCCGCCTGTGCAGATACCGATGTCATCGTGAACATCGCACACATCGCTGACAAGATATATTTTACCGATTTCAATTCTCTCTCTTTTAACTGTAACTATATCATATTTTTGGGTTAAATCCTAATGCATAAATTAATTTTTTTTAAAATTCGTATCGAATACCCAAAGATATGGAATTATCCAAAACAAAATTCATCTTGTTCTGCATTTCATGCATAACATTAGATGTATCTTCGAAATTGAATTTTTGCGTTCCGCCCGTTATACCGGCAATACGATAACGTAAATCCAAATACATTTTTTCATCCAATTGATGTGTATATCCCGCCATCAATGATGCAATTGCACCAAAATTATAATCCTGTTTACTGTCCACATTATATACACCGGACCATTTTGTAACCAATGCCGAAACACCCAAACCGGCACCAACATAAAATCCAGTATTTTTGATATCGTACAAACCGTTTGCAGATATGTATGTTCCCTGCATTTCAAAACGTGTGATTGCATCACTGTCTTCGAAACCGCCGATATATCCGGCCTCGATTTCGGCACGCCATGCATTACGGAACATATAACCAATACTTAAACTGCCGCCCATAACCGGTTCAAACGAATATGAATCCTGGGCAAATTCTTCATTTGGATTCCAACCATCATCCGTGCTGTATTTATTATCCCAATTTAAAAAACTTAATTCCAAACGGCCCGTCATATACCAACCCGGATGTGCATGCGGTGTTGTGCTGTGTGTTCCCTTGCGTACCAAACGACGAAACGCACTGTCGGGTTGATCACTGTATTTCCATAAAACCCATTCATCATCATAACCCAACACAATTTCACGGCCACGATCACGTGCAACCATATCCAACGCACTGGACAAATTATCAACATCAACCGAAACCTTGGAATCATCAATAACAACATATCCATCAGATGTTGTCGTCAATGTATACCCACCACGATTGTTACGCATAATTGTTGACGGTGCACCATATGCCGATGATACAAATACGGTTGCCAATAATGCACAAATTGTTTTTTTCATTTTGTTCCCTCGTTACCAAAAATTTATTGTATATACATCATATCATAAAAAGCCCCCCTTTCAAAATCGTTTTTTTACATTTTCGTAATTTGATATAAAAAATCCCGATTTTCTGCGGTTTCCGCCTTTTTCTTGACCCATATAAAAAATTTTACTACCATTTGTGCCATGGAAGAAAATACAGCAATATCTTTTGCAAATGTTGGTGCTGCGTATGATGGCACGCACGAGGTACTTAGTGATGTTTCATTTAACATCAATACCGGATCTTTTTATTTTTTATCTGGGGCATCTGGGGCCGGCAAAACAACATTGTTACGATTAATTTATCAATTGCACCGCCCTGCCCGTGGGCAAATTAAATTGTTTGGCCAAACAATCAACAATATGACACGCAATGATATTGCACGTTTACGTCATAAAATGGCAATTGTGTTTCAGGAATATTCTTTGATTTCACATTTATCTGTATTTGATAATATTGCATTGCCATTACGTGTACGTGGCCTGTCAGATACCAAGGTAAAACAATTAGTAAACAGGGTTTTAGAATGGGTCGGTTTGGCAAAATATGCAAACGCTGATCCAAAATCATTATCTGGGGGGCAACAACAACGTGTATCCGTGGCCCGTGCAATTATTATTCAACCCGCAATTTTATTGGCGGACGAACCGACGGGAAATTTGGATGATGAAAATGCGGCCAGATTAATGGAATTATTTATACAAATGAACAAAATGTTTGGGACAACAATTATTTTGGCAACCCACAGTAAAAAATTAATGGATACGTATAAATTCCCAGTAATGCATGTAGAAAATCATCGGGTAACATTTATGAATAATGGTTCTGTTGCTACAAATTCACCGCAAAACAAAAAAAATGCGGATACTGGGGTCGTTAAAATTTGGAAGGGACCAAAACCACAAAATTATTTTACAGAATTGTCGAAACAATTCGATGAAATCGGGAATGCTTAGATCATGAAAACACCTATTGTTTTTTCACTGTTTCGTGAACAATCTATTTTTATGACAGCGATTATGTCGTTGTTGACGTTTTTGGCTGTTTTGGTATTTGGAATCAGCCTGTCAATCGGAACGGGGGTTATGCGTTGGAATGCCCAATGGGATACCGTTGCCACAATACAGGTTGTAAATCCCGATAATGCTGGGACGGTAAAAAAAATTATTTACGACAATCAACGTAAAATTGCCGACATTACCGAAATCACACCACAACAAATGGAAAATTTATTACGTCCATGGATGACATCTGGGGGCGATGCATTACGGGCATATTTACCACAAATGTACGAAATAAAATTTCACACCCGCCAGGGGATGAAAGAATTTGGCGAACAAATTTTAAATCATGCCAGATTTTTAACCCATTCACAGGCATTACGACCATCTATTACAACCGGATGGCATATGGTTATGATTGCAACATTAATATTAATATTGGTTATTGGTACAATCACAATATGTATATCATATACCGCACGTAATACCGCCCAATTACACAAACATGAATTAGAAATATTAAATCAGGTTGGTGCCACAGATGCGTATATTGCCAAACAAATGCAAATGATTGTTTCAAAAATATGCCTGGCCGCAGCAACATCGGGGTTCATTGTTGCCATTCCTGTATTATTGTTAATTATTGGGGCCGCAGCATCCGCACGTGTTGGTTTGATGTCAATGATTGGATTAACCAATTTTGGTTGGGGGTGTTTATTTTTTGTGCCAATTATAATTGTTGGTCTGGCAATCAATATTACGCGACGCACAACACTTAAAATTTTACAAAATCAGTAATGAAATTATTAACCCCATCTTTGTTGGTATTAACATGTTTTGTATTGGGCGGAATGATGTTTAAATCAATGGCCCCGGTAACATGTGGAACCATTTTACCTGAGGACAAAGTTTTTGTATTAACCGGGGATGCCCGCCGAATTCCATTTGCAATGCGGGTATTACGGACCCATCCCAATATCGGTTTATATATTATTGGTGCAGGTGGTGGTACAAATTATGATTCACCACGGGTTGTCGTTGAATCGGAATCAAAATCAACATACCAAAATGCGTTGGCAATAAAAAAAATTGCAAATAAAAAAAATTTGGATCGTATTGTTATTATCACAACCGAAGATCACATGAATCGTGCAATGTATTTAATACGCCAAGAATTACCCAATACAGAAATTGTTGCATGTCCAACCAGATTATTTGGAATGCCACCAACAAAAAGACTTGAACGATGGGCCACAGAATATGTAAAATACGTCGTCACAATGTTTGGGATTAAGGAAAGTTAAAAAGGAAAAATACAAAATGATACGTACACTGTTTTTTAAATTGATTTTGGCTGTTTATTTTTTGGCATGGGCCCCCGTACTGTTAATTGGTTTAATATCACGAAAACTAAGTTCTTTTTTGGTATTATCATGTGCACACGGTGTTTTAATTTTGGCACGGTTATTGGGGGGAATAAAATATGATATACATTATCCATTAACCGAAGAAAATGGTGTTCCCGTGGCACCAAATGAAAACATTCGTTTAGATGGCAAAGCAATTATTGCCGCAAAACACATGTCTATATTAGAGGTTGCCATTTTATCCCACATCATCCCAAATTCGTTTTTTATCATAAAACGTGAATTAACATGGATACCAATTTATGGTTGGGCGTTTTGGCGTATGGGATTGCAACCGGTCAATCGCACACGTGGGGCAACAAATATGAATAAATTGGCAAACATTGTTGCAAAAAAAATAATGGACGGCCAAATATTAATAATATTTCCAGAGGGTACACGCACGAAACCCGGTCACCCTGTTCCATTAAAACGTGGTCTTTTATTTTTGGCCCACCAATTAAAATTACCAATATTACCAATTGGTACAGACACCGGTTTATATTGGCCGAAACACGGTCGTATGCACAGTGGCACCGCCAATATATGGTTTGAGCCAATGTTGCCATGTAATGCATCTTTGGACGAAATAAATGATGCAATAAATAGACATAGCGCATAATCAGCATTATAAATTCATGTATATCCCCTGTTTCGGGGATTTTTTGTATTATTTTTACATTTCAATGTAAAAACTGATTACAACAACAAAACGCGTACTTACCTAAAATAATTGGGCATTTTTGGACAGTTAAACACTATTCTGTAAATTAACTGCATATATAGCGTCGATTATTATTACAATGTTTCTAAAAAATTAATATACTCTATCTAATTTTTTGTTTTATTCCATAAACACAACATATCGAAAACAACAAAATTATTATCATCCAACCATTTCTACCAATATACCTGTATACTGTATAATGTTCACCGTATGGTACCCCATCCAAGGTCCCCGTATAACCAATACCCAATTGTGATACAATATTTCCGGTCGTATCAATAAATGCACTGATCCCAGAATAATTTGCACGAACAATTGGTATTCCAGATTCAATTGCATAACGACGTACCATATCTAAATGTTGATATGTTCCGGGGGTTTTCCCAAACCACGTATCATTTGTTATATTTATTATCGCATTTATTTTTTTATCTGTTTGCATTACCAATGAATCAGAGAAAATAATTTCATAACATATTGCTGGCACAACGACAAATTCACCATGTGATAATTTTATATTAACAACATCCGGGCCATTTCCCCGCCCCAATTCGGTCGGAGATGGCATAATTCCCAATGGACTGTATTCCCCAAACGGCACCAAATGTGATTTATTGTATTTATGCCAAATAACGCCATCAGGTGTCGCAAAAATCATTGAATTATACATACGTGCATTTTCATATGTTAATCCCCCAACAACAATATTTTTATTTAACATTTTTGCCAATGGCATTTGATTATCCGTGACAACAAATGGATATGTTGTTTCCGGATATACGATTAAATCCGCCGTATTGGCATCATCATGGGCCAATAAATACATTTGTTTAATATTTTGTTCGGCCATTGCAATTGCATCGGCACGACCGTTTGGCATTTTTTGCGATTGTGAACGGGCCGGTTGAATAATTCGTACAACAGGTGCATTTGTATTTTTATTAATGTAATTGGATATTTTAATATTGTTATACCCACATATTATTCCGATCAATCCCAATAACATAAAAATAAACAATGTTATTTTTGTATAATTTTTACCACCACAACGTAAAAATTCTACCAGTGCAGCAATTCCACCAATTATAACAAATGTTAATCCCAGTGCCCCCCAAACAGACATAGAATTAGCCAAAATGTTCCAGGGCATTGATATATTTGCAATAGGATTCCATGGGAACCCAGTTAAAAACCATTCACGTAACCATAAAACAACCGTCCAGGCAGTTGCAAAAATAAAAGGGCGTGAAAAAACATCTGATTTAAATCGTGCCAACAGTGCAAATGGCACCGAAAATATAACTATACCCGCCAAACCGATTCCCATTATCCCCGGCACTGTCCAAATTGCAAATTGTTTTGCCAATTCAGGGACAACATAAATCGAATGCAAAACCCACCAAAACATCGTAATTGCATACATGCCACCAAAGGGTGCCGTATATTTTAGCCCCACAAAAAATCCAGTTTTATTTGGCATACGGCTTGTTAACCAATATGCCCCCCCTATTCCTAACACCGTTGCCCACCACATATAAAATGGTGCAAAACCCATCGCCGCCATACAACCACAAATACCATATGATAAGTATTGAAAAAATATGTTATTAACAGGATTAAATTTTGATAAAACCTTTGCGATTTTACCGTCCGCGTCATCGTACGGATTTTTATATCCCAATTTTTTTAATAATTTTGTTTCCAATGCCTGCATTATTTCGGCTTCATCATCTTTAATATGGTCATAACCTTGTAAATGTAACATACCATGAACAACCATATGTGCGACATGTTCTTCGACGGATATTCCAAGATTTATTGCCTCACGCAAAACAGTATCCAATGATATATAAATATCCCCCAACAATAAGTCATCACCCAATTCAAACGATAAAACATTTGTTGGCTTGTCAATACTTCTGTACTCGCGATTTAATGTATGAATTTCATTATCATCAGTTAATGTTATTGACACCTCTGCTTCTTTGTGTACGGCTGAAACAGCCGTACAGGCGATTTTTTCAAAATCTATTTTATATTTTTTCCAACGTCTGTCATTATAATTTATATATACCTGCATTTTTGTTTACCACATTGTTTTATTATTTGTTTTAGGCAACACCATTTGAATCCTGTCCAATGATTTTTTCGCATTTTTAAATCCATTTTTTAATGCCAATTTATAATTTTCAGCCGCTTTGTTTAATAAATAGTATTGTTCATTAAAATCATTACACAGGATACTTTTATACTCATATGCCTGTGCTGCATTGTTATATGCAAATGCGTGTTGACCGACATCATTTTTGTTTTTATTCCACAAAATATCCCGCGAATTTTCAATTACCAAATCATACCGCCCCGTTTTTAAATAAATCAACGATAAATTATTTTTTAATAATGCCGTTTTTTTTGGGTATTCCTTAATTAAATTATTTAATTTAATTTCTGCCATTTTATACATGCAATTATGATAACACCACATTGCCCCAGCATATTGTGAATTATAATCGGGGCCAACGCTATCTTGGGTCCAATATATGTTATATGGCACACGATGTTTATTAATTTTACATTCTGTTGTATTAACAATATTTGCATATTTTTTTGGCATAAAATCAATTGTTTTTTTTGTATGTTGCCTAATATCCAAACTATCCTTATTAATCGGATTTTTTAACCATTTTGCAAAATGTTCAAAAACATCATGACGAACCCTAATTTTTTCACCATTGGTATCCCATAAACAATTCTTTGTACCACCAACTAATAAATAAAAATCATATATCCCGCCGGCGGGACATTGCATTAACATTTGTGGCATTATCTCACCCGTTAATAATCCAGCCTCTATCCAACGACGGGCACGTAATCCCGCCCCACCTTTTTGATATATTCCCAACAAATCCGCCAATTCATACACATTTTTACCGTCTTTCCATGCCTGTCCAAAATCTGTAAGTGCGATTGCTGGGTATTGGGCAAAACGTTGTTTTACAATACTGTCCGGTAAATTAAATTCATAGTTTTTAAAATCTTGACGTAACAATTCAAATCTATTTTTACAGTTTTTATCGTTATTATTTTCGATTAGACGACTGCCGGAATTATACATAATACTGGTCATTGCCATAATTTCCTGTTCCGTCATATTGTCTATTTTATCAAATGCGACTGCATAACAAAATAATGTAAAATATGTTTCATTTGATTCAATATGCCACTTTGCCGCCTCATACGCGTCATCATTATTAATTGGCGATGTTTTTTGTGTCACAACCCCAACATTTGGTAATACAGTATTACCAAATCCGATTGTCATTTGTTTATTTCCATCATCATAAACCCTGTGTAAACCGTCCGAATTTAAACGTACCCCTTCGACAGCAATAATATTTGCAATACAAAATGGGGTCAATGTTTTACATTTACCAACAAAAGAATCATACGTATGATATGCTGGATGTTCTTTAATATCTTTGTCGACAATATATTTTTTTACCCCAACAATTCCACCGGCCAAAATCCCGATTGCCACCAATATCAAAGCATATCGTTTTATGTCGATTTTTTTCGTTGATAACCACAACAAAATATTTTTCTTTTCGGACATTTTCCATCCATTTGCTTATTTAATTTTACATTTATTTATCAATTGATAAATATATAAAAATTTAATACAATTCGTGCATAATATAAAACATTTTTTAAATAAAATCAAAAATATATCGCAAAAAATGACAACAGAAAACAGACCATTGGCAGATTTAATGCGTCCCCAAACAATTGATGACGTCTTGGGACAAAATACCCTGTTGGGTCCCAATGGGTTGATACGTCGCATGGTTATCAACCAACGTTTATCAAATTTGATTCTGTGGGGACCACCGGGATGCGGAAAAACGACAATTGCACGTGCATTGGCAAATTCTGTTGATATGGATTTTGTACCAATGTCTGCCGTGTTTTCTGGAACAGCCGATGTAAAAAAAACAATGGATGCCGCACGTATTAACCGTGATATGGGGCGTAATACATTATTATTTATTGACGAAATTCATCGTTTTAATAAAACGCAACAAGACACCCTGTTACCATATTTGGAAGATGGAACCGTTGTTTTTATCGGTGCAACGACTGAAAATCCCAGTTTTAATTTGAATAATGCATTATTGTCACGTTGTCATATTGGGGTTTTACAATCATTATCTGCTGATGATTTAGAAAAATTAATTTTACGTGCCGAAGAATTTTTAGATAAAAAATTACCATTGGATGAAAACGCACGTAAACATTTGGCACAAATAGCAGACGGCGATGCCAGATTTTTGTTAAATACGGTTGAATACTTAGCAAATGCAAATTTTTCAGAAACCCTGGATTCTGATGCATTGGATGGTGCAATACAAAAACGATCCCCTTTATCCGACAAAGGTGGTGATGAACACTATAATTTAATATCAGCGGTCCATAAATCATTGCGGGCATCTGATACGGATGCGGCATTATATTGGGTTGCACGCATGATGACATCAGGTCAAGATCCGATGTATTTATTCAGACGTCTGGCACGTTTCGCAATGGAAGATGTTGGTCTGGCGGATCCAAATGCCATGCAAATCGCATTATCCGCATGGCAGTTATATGAACGAATTGGCAGTCCCGAGGGGGATTTAGCATTAACAGAATTGGTTATATATTTGGGAACGGCCCCAAAAAGTGTTGGAAATTACAAGGCACAAAAGGCAGCATATGCTGTTGCACGTGAAACAGGCAGCGTTCCACCACCAAAAAACATTTTGAATGCCCCAACAAAAATGATGAAAAATTTGGGATACGGTGATGGATATATATACGATCCGGATACCCCAAATGGATTTTCGGGTCAAAATTGTTTTCCGGAAACCCTGCCCCGTCAGAAATTTTATCATCCAATCGAACGTGGTTTTGAACGCGAAATAAAAAAACGTTTGGAATATTGGGACGCTTTGCGTGAAAAAATAAATTCAAACAAATAAAATTCCATCGTACATAAAAAGCGATAAACAAAAAATGGGGCCACGCGGCCCCATTTATAATTAAAACAATATATTTATACGAAAACCAACCTGTGCATTTTCACTTTCGAATTCATAATCAACGTGACCAATGTATTGGGTCCGGCCATATTGACGTATAATTTTTCCCCCCAACCATTCTTGGTCATATGCTGGGGTTGTCGCCTTGCGCCACATAAAATCTGCACCCAAACGCCACGGTCCAATGCGAAAATATGCCTGTGGCATTAAATCAATGTATGCCATTCCACGGGTATTATCAAAAACCCAACTGGATTTTACGGTTGCCGCCAATGTCAACGCAGACCATTGACGGCCCAAACGCAATCCTGCATAATATGTTGAATCCGCATAATACGGTGTACGTACGGTATCTGAACCACCAACCAACACACCAAATAATGCATCATATACAATATTTGCGCCATTTTTTACATTTGATGCCAAACGATATTGTCCACCAATATCAACACTGGAAAATCCATCTTGATCACCATCAAAATCAATTTGATAATGTGCCTTGGCACCCAAACTTAAACGATTTGTTGCACCATACGAAAACCCCTGACCGAATTTTAAGATATCATCCATAAATGACACGGATGTTTGTGATAAAAATTCTTCGTGTCCCAACAAAAACGCGGGATCCGATGTATCACGTGATAATCTGTCCGTTGCAGCCTGCACTGTATTAATTCCTATGATAATACCAAATATCACGGAAAAAACTGACTTTATAAATTTACACATTGTTTTTCACCATATTTTACAGATTTAAATATATTGGCACACGATTCCACAAAATACATGTGCCATTTTATTCTTAAAAATACAAGAATGCCTGAACACCGAATGACAATTCAGATTTGTCTTCAATTTTATATGTCCCCTCTTCATGTGCGGCATTCAAAGATGAATCTATCCCATCCATAAAGTAATCATATTTTGAACCATTCGCACTGTCGTATACAGATGTTTTTGCGTATAAATTCAGGCCAAACCAATCATTTGGTTGCCATCCAATCGCCGCTTTTAATGACAACATATTGTGCCAATCATAATAACCATACAGTGCTTCGGCATTTAATGTCCAATCTTCATCCATTACGGTAAAGACGCCAATACCGCCTTCGGCATAAATTATACTGTCCGCATGTGTTCCCTGAACCAAAACCAACGATGACGGGCCATAATCATTTTCACCGGCCATATAATTGCCATAAAAATCACCATCATACGAATAATACCAACCACGGCCAACACCATATACAGTCGATGATGCAACCTTATACCCGGCACGAAAATCCAACGCAAATACGTCTGCCCTAAAATCACCGCGTGCATAGTTATAATATCCAGATAATGTTGCAATACCACGATCTGTATCCAGAACACGCCATTGTGCGCCAATGTTTATTGAATTCAAATCACTGCTGTCGCTGGTTGCATTGTCCAAACCATCAAATTTCATTTTATACTTATTGGCACTGTATTGTCCACCCGCCGTTAATGCAATTGTATCCGTTAATCCAACACTAACGGTTTCTTGAACCAATAATTGTTTTGTTTTCCAATCTGCATTTGGGTAAAAATCGGTTGAACCTGCCGGTTGCATTTTAAAATTGTAAGAATCGTTATAATATGAAATATCCGTGGCAGATGCAAATTTACCCTTTAACGGTTGAAAAAATGGATGTGCCAAATAATATTTACGTTTTAATTCCGTACGATATGTTTCTGCACGTGTTGTACGTACCGTCTGATTGCCACTGCGATTTGCACTGTATTGTTTATACAACTGACTGCGATCAGATGGCTTTGTATAATAAATATTACGTGCATCTTGGGATTCATATGTTTTTGTAGATGTGCGTGTTTCATACTTTTCATAATCAACATTTACACGTGTACGAACAGATGGTTCACCCGAAAAATCGGCCACAGATGCACCATTCATCCCAGAATTTGTCGCAGCCCACACAGGCGCCATTCCGAAAACAGCCACCGCCCAAATGAACAAAGACATTTGCTTTTGCATATTAAAAACTCCTTATTATGTTGGCATGATTATACCATAAAAAACGAATCGAAAAAAGCACAAAAAACACACTATTGTCGAGTAAAATTATAAAATATGACGTTTATTATTTGCGTCTGGGGCACTAACTATACCCTCTTGTTCCATACGTTCCATAAATCCAGCCGCTTTGTTATATCCAATTTGTAAACGACGTTGAATATATGAAATTGTTGGTTTCTTGTCGCGTAAAACACATTCTTTGGCCTGGGTATACAAATCTGCATCCTTGGCATCTTTGGCCGCTGCCGTTGCACTTTGCCCCCCACCAGACACCATACCCGCCATACCATCAACATCACCATCGGTAACACCATTGGCATATTCTGGAACACCCTGTTCACGCAAGAAATTACCTATGCGTGTTAATTCTGCATCTGTAATAAACGCCCCATGTATACGGACGGCGGCCTTTCCACCTTCGCTAAACAACATATCCCCACATGCTAACAATTGTTCGGCCCCCTTATCACCCAATGTTGTCATTGAATCAATATAACTGCGGGCTTGGAACGAAATACGTGTTGGGAAATTCGCCTTGATAACACCCGTAATCGTCGTGGCATCTGGACGTTGTGTTGCCATAACCAAATGAATACCAGCGGCACGTGCTTTTTGTGCAATACGTTGAATACAGGCTTCTACCTCTTTGCGGGCCAACGCCATTAAATCAGCAACCTCATCAATAACTATGACAATATATGGCCATGGTGACATATCAACTTCTTTGGTTTCATATATCAATTCCCCAGTTTCTTCATCTGTTCCAACGGCAACCTGTTGCGTTAACACTTCACCCGCGGCACGCTTTTGCTGCATTATTTCATTGTATGTAGCAAAATTACGTGCATTGACCACCATCATTCGTTTATATCTGTCGTCCATTTCACGAACCGCCCATTTTAATGCGTTCACAGCCGCTGATGGATCTAATTTTACAATTGGCGTTATTAAATGTGGAATATCATCCCAAAAACCAAAATCAACCCCCTTTGGATCAATAATCATCAATTTGCATCGGTCCGGAGTAAAATGATATACAATTGATGTTATAATCGATTGCACGAAAACGGATTTACCAGAACCAGTACGTCCCGCAATCAATAAATGCGGCATTTTTGCCAAATCAAAATACATCGGATTACCGCCAATATTTACCCCCAACGCCAATGGAATTTCATATTTTGAATTAACAAATGCAGAATCTTCTATTAATGAACGATATTTCACCGTCTGACGATTTAAATTTACCATTTCAACACCAATTAATGATGTCCCCGGAATATGCGCAATACGAATATTATGCGTTGCCATTTCACGTATCATATCTTCAACAGTATCCTTAACCTTGGACATACGTGTTCCCGCCTCAAGTTCAAATTCATACAACGTCACAATTGGACCAGGCCGTATCCCAACAACAGATCCTTTTACCCCAAATTCAGCAAAATGAACTTCCATTGCCCTTGCATTTTGTTTTAATTCTGGGGTTACAACATTTTTTCCAAAATTAGAACGTTCTAAAAACGCTGGATCCGGCAATTTATATTCCGCAATTTCAGATAATATAACATTTTGTTTATTATTTGTTTTCAATGTTCCTTTGTCGTTTTTTTTCGTATCTTTGCGACGTAACGATGCCTTTTTCTGTGTTTCTTTCTGTTGACAAGTATCCTTTTCATCCACATCATCAATATATTCACTATTTTCCTCATCAATTATATTAAATTTGGGACGTGAAACATGTGGCATTAAATGAAATACAGATAATATCCAACGTAATGTTTGCAATATCATATTCGATAACGCAATGACATGAATCCATTTTATATGTAATATACTGGATGCCAAAAATAAAAACACACCTATACATAAAACACCAATCAGTATTTCTAAATCACCAAAAATATTTGATAAATCAAATGCAACTATATTGCCCAACATTCCACCAAATGATGCCCCCGGTACAACCAATCCAAATCCAGTCGCCCCAAAACATACCGCAACAAAAAAACGCAACATATTATATTCTGGGGCAAAATCTTCATCCATCCCCATTAATCGTGATATTCCCCAACGAATTAAACACAAATATACAAATACAGATGGCAAAAAACCAATTCCAAAACAAATAAAACCAACCAAATCATCAACAATTGTTTGATTTCCAAACGTACTGGCCGTTGAAAAACCGTCCATATACGGATTATACATCCCCAATACAAATATCAAACCAATACCCAAAACACACAACAGGCCACCAGATATATGGCGAACCATACTTTTCAATACCCCAGAAATACTGTCTGGCAATAATTTAGATTTTTTTTCCATGTTACGTATTTTATCATAAAAAAATCAAAAAAGCGAAATTAAACACATTATATTTTATTTTTATATTCCAAACGTTTTAAAAACGCCATTACTAAATCTGCACACACCATACCAATAAAAGCACCAAAAAACACGTCTGTTGGCCAATGTGCCCCAACCGCAACACGTGAAAAACCAACAACTATTGCCAATCCCCATGTAATTGGTTTTAATTTTGGTATCAACAATCCCAACATAACCAGCCCAGCAAATGATGCCACAACGTGTCCAGATGGCATAGAATTATATGCCCATTCTGTCGATACAGGATAAAAACCAGTCAGATCCAAGGCCTCAAAAAACACGGGTCTTGCACGACCAATAAACACCTTTAACACGATTGCAACCAAACTAGCCATTAAAACAGAGCAAAATATAAAAAACACACAACTACGCTTTGTTTTTTCTATAAAATCCGCGAAAACAGATATTATTTTAATATTCTTTATTAAAAATATTATATTATTAAATGATTTTACTGATTTTTTTATATAAATAATCGCAATTAATATTGCAGTAACCATTAACCACACTTTTGCATCAAAAATATGGCCAACCCACTCCCACAAAAGACCATTAAAATTACGTATAAATAAAAACAATGGATAATCAAACCAAGATATTCCCATAATGATAGTAAAAAAAACAACCGCTGCAGAAATTCCCAACAATTTCCATTTAATTTTATTATCTTTTGTTAAATACATAATTTATCCTGTAAAAATTATTCAGCAATTAACCTGCTGTAAACAGTTTTATCTGTTAATATTTTTATTGCCACAGCGGCCGCAACAGCATCTTCATCTGTTCCACTGGTAATTGTTGGACACCCACGACGAACCGATGAAACATCGATATTTTTATCACGATTATAATCGTGGGCACGAAAATCATTATTTATTACATTTAAAAAGAACGCATTTTGTTGCGAAACGGTACGAATATTCGACAAACACACAATCGGAAAAATCCCCAAACCATCTATTTTACGTCCCTGCCCGGTTTTTAATGATTTATTTAATAATTCCAATGCCCCACCATCATTTAAATTTAAACGTGTTGCAATACGTGCATTGCCCGCTGTGGGCGTTCCAACCAATACGCCACGTTTATTTTCATAAAATGCTGCGGCTATTGCCTCTGCTGTTCCACGCGTTTGATCAGACATTAAAACAACAACATGTGCTTTATTTATGGCGTCCCCCCCCGGTACCACTTCGACTTCGTCTCGTGCCGTTTCAACAATACGCATTATCGGATGTTGACCAACAAATAATCCCGCAAATTTTGCCGCCGCACGTTCATCATCCCCAGACGCCGCCCGCAAATCTAAAACCACCCCTGACACATTTGGATATGTGGCCAACGCTTCATTTACAATGGACACAGCATTATCAGAAATTCTGTGAACAAATATTTCTAAAAATCCCCCTGTTTCATCGTTAACACGATGAACAATATCTGCATCTGCCAATACAATTGTTGCACGACGTAATACCACATCACGATTTCCAGATGGTGTTAATAAATGTAATTTTGATGTTCCAGAATTAAACCCCGTCAAAACAGATTCCATTTCTGCATCTGTCATATCATGCACAGGCTGTCCATTTATCTCAGATATAATATCCCCTGTACGAACCCCCGCAATATCTGCAGGTGCCCCTTTGAACACACCATGAACCCGCCAATTACCACGTTCATCACGTGCCCCCGTTAATCCCACACTGGTTAAAATGCGACCATCTTCGTTAATTTCCGCCATTCTGGAATAAATATACCGACCATTTTCATCAATTCCACGGGTCAAACTGGTCACAACACGCTGATATATTTCATTGGGGCTGGCACGATGCAAATCCGCATCATTTGCCCGCAATTTCAACACCAATGCTGTTGTAATTTCCCCAAAACCATTCCAATCACCGGCCGATGGACGTGGATAATTTGCAATAATCGAATCCCGCCAAACCAATACCACACGTTCATCAGTTGCTGCAATATGTGCATTAGAATTCAGTTTTTCTAAACTTTCGATTGCAACATTTATATTCTTACCAGCCCAACTTACACTGTCTAATTTTTGAAAAATTTCTGCAAATGTCGCAGACATTTCAAAAACAGGTAATCCGTCTTGAACAGGTTCGTCTTCAAAAAATAATCCATCGGCATACGCCGGCACAACAGACAAAGACAGCTCCAACAATAAAAACAAATTATGTAATTTCATTTTTACCCCCCATTTTTACCTGTGCCGGCACATATTTTAATATTGCGTATCACGCAAATTAAAGTGATACAAAATAACGTTTGAAATATAAATACTGGTCAACGTCCCCATTACAATTGAAAACGTCATAGCAATTGCAAAATCATGCAACATCAATCCACCAAATGTATACAAACCAACCATTGCTAATATTGTTGAAACACTGGTCATTACAGTTCGTCGTAACATTTCATTAACAGACAAATCTATTAAATCATTCATGGGCATCTTGTGATATTTTTTAATATTTTCATCAATTCGATCATAATTCACAACCTTATCATTAATAGAATATCCTATACCCATTAATATTACCGCTATGGCTGTTTGGTTAAATTCCAATCCGGCGATTGAAAAAAATCCAAACATCAATATAAAATCCAAAATTAACGATACAAATGACCCCACAGCATAACCACCACGATATCGAATCCAAATGTAAACACTCATTAATACAAAAGATACCAATACTGCCAATATACCACCACGAACAAGTTCACCACCTATTTTTGGTCCAACTATCTGCACCTGTGCATATTCAACACGATCACCCAGAATTTGTTTAATCTCAGCAACCCGCCCATTTTGTTCGGCATCCGTTGCCCCCTTTGGCAAACCAACACGTATTAATATTGAATTATTATCCACAGATTGCAATTCTGGACTGAACGCAGATAAATCGTGTCGCATTTTATCAACAGTCATCTCGGCCGATATCGGTGTAACTTCCATTGATATACCACCAGAAAAATCTATTCCATAATTTAATCCGCGTGTAAATAACGACAATATTGACAAAGCCACCAATACACCAGACACCCAATACGATAATTTACGATACTTCATAAAATGAAAATTCATCGTTAACACCTTTTAGTTATTTTTTACAAAACCAATTTTTTTGTTTTTACCATTCATGTAAAAATCAATCAACACGCGTGATAACACCATACATGTAAACAACGTTGTCACCACACCAATTGACAAAGTCACAGCAAAACCACGAATTGGGCCAGCACCAAATTGAAATAAAATCAATGCACAAATCAAATTCGTTAAATTTCCATCCATAACTGTTTTAACAGAACGGTTAAAGCCTAAATCAACAGCACGTAACGTAGGTACTCCTGCACGCACTTCATCACGAATGCGTTCAAATGGTAATATATTCGCATCCACAGCCATTCCCAAAGTCAATACAATACCGGCAATTCCTGGCAATGTTAAGGTCGCACCAAATAATGCAGAAATACCCACGATCATTGCCAAATTAACCAATAAAACAATATCAGCGAACAAACCAAACGTACGGTATACTATCAGCATAAATATGACAATAAACAGTATTCCAACCGCAGAACCAATTTTTCCGGCCGCAATCGTATCTGCCCCCAATCCCGCACCAACTGTTCGTTCTTCAATAACTTGTAATGGCGCAGGCAATGCCCCCGAACGCAATAAAACCGCTAAATCTTTAGCACCTTGTAATGTAAAACCACCTGAAATTTGACCACGTCCACCCGGAATTGGTTCACGGATTGTTGGTGCAGATAAAACCTTGCCATCTAAAACAATGGCAAAACGTTCACCAACATGTTCTGTCGTTAAACGTGCGAAACGACGTGCCCCAGTTGTATCAAACACAGTTGTTACAACAGCTTCGTTATTTTGTCCAAAATCCGCCTGAGAATCTGTCAAAGATTCACCTGAAATTTCTATTCTGGAATACACAGGAACAATTTGTCCGGCCGAATTCATGTATGGCAAAAACTGCGTTCCAGCTGGTGCACGCCCAGATGTCAATTGCATATCTGTTATATTTTCATTTACCAAATGAAATGTCATTTTTGCCGTCTGCCCAATCAATTCTTTGATATGTTCTGGGTTATCAACCCCAGGTAATTGAATCAAAATGTATTTTCCACCCTGTGTTTGAATCGATGGTTCTTTGGTTCCCAACGCATCAATACGACGACGAACAATTTCAATACTACGTGTTAACGCATCATCTATCATTTCTTGTTTCTGTTTATCTGTATAAGACACTTTTATCTGTTCTCCATCCGAACTAACATCAACACCAGTACCCAGTGTAGAACGTAAACGTCCCTTGGCACGTGACACATCATCTGCTTCACGAACATTAAACATTATTCCGTCATCCGTACTATGTAAATTCGCAAATTTTATTACCCCCTTGTCACGATTTACCAACGACGAACGTACCTCTTCATACAACTGTACCGTTTTTTCACGAAACATTGTTTGGGTATCAACCTCTAATAATAATTGCGCACCCCCCTTTAAATCCAACCCCAACGGTATAGGCTGTATCCATGATGGAAAATATGATGCCAATTCAGGTTTTATAGTTGGTACAACCAACAAAACACCAAATATCGCTGCAAAAACTACGGCTAACTTTTTAAACATTTTTAATCCTTTGATTATTCAACAGCCGAAATTGTGTTCTTGTTCATTTCAACAACAACACCCTTGGCAATTTCCAATTCAATCGTTTTATCATTAATACTTTTTACAACACCATAAATACCAGCCGCCTGAACACGATTACCAATTTGCACCCCATCCAACATTTTTTGATACTCGGCCATACGACGTTTATTTGGTCGCACGACAAACAAATAAATTATCGCAAAAACAACAACGCAATACATAACCATCCCCCACCATTCTCCCGCTGGTGTAATTGGCATTGTTTGTGCAACATTATCAACAACCACTGCTGCTTCTTGCATATTATTTCTCCTTTTTATTGTTTCAGAATAGTAAAAAAAGCAATCACTGTAAAGTGCAAAAAATATAAAAAGATTAAAAACATATTGCTACAGACGTTCGAACCAAGTATCCATTTCAGTCAACGGAATAAATTTATATACCGGCCGACCATGGTTACATTGTCCCCCACGTGCAGTTCGTTCAATATCACGTAACAAAGCATCCATTTGTGCAATATCCAAACGCTGTCCAGCACGAACACTATGATGGCATGCATAATTTGCCAATTTTAAATGTAACCTTTCACCCAATTGGGACGAATGACCGTATTCACGAACCTCTGCTGCAATTGCAGAAAATAAATTTTCCCAATTCAAATCCCAATCCGACGGTTTTTCAAAAATCGCAATTGCGTCATCACCAAAGGCATCAATACACAATCCGCAATTTCGCATTTCATCAGCGACAGATAATACCGCCATAACATCTTCATTTCGCATCGATATCACTATAGGTGATAATAATGGTTGGCCTTTTATCGTTCTGGTTCTTAATCGTTCATATGTAATACGTTCATGTGCCGCATGTTGATCAACAACAACTAAACTATCGCCAGTTGCCGCCAATATATATTTATTACCAATTTGCCCAATAACACGTCCCAACGGAAATTCATTGTATACGGTATTTTCTGCCGTATTGATATTTTTTTGTATAACTAAATCTGATATAAAATCTGTTTGAACATCGGTATTTAAATTTGATTGTTTTGAATCATAATATTTTGGTTCACAAACATGTAAAACCGATTGAAAAAAATTGGTATTTAATGATTGTCCGTTTATATTAAATTCATCAACATCCGATTTAACAAATGTTGTATTACCATAATTATTTGTATCATTTGCCACCATTGTGTGTGCAATTGCGTCCCGCAATGATTTTATGATAAACGAACGAACGTGCGTTGGTTCTAAAAAATGAACATCTGTTTTTGCCGGTGAAACATTTACATCCACACTGCGTAACGGTACGGTCAAATACAATGCACATAATGGAAATTCACGTGCATGCATAACATCCATATATGCGGCACGCAATGCCCCAATTAAAACCTTATCACGAACAGGACGACCATTAACAAATAAATATTGATCTATGCTGGACGCACGACGTAACGTCGGTTCTGAAATAAAACCGTTCAACCGCATTCCGACCATTGATGCAGATTCCGCCTCTATATCCAACATACGTCCACGTACATCATCCCCCATAATGGAAATTATACGTTCTGCCATATTTTGATTTTTTGGAAAACGCCATTTATTATTTAGTGTAAATCCAACATCTGGCCGTGCCATGGCCAATCGTTTTACGACATCTAAAACACTCATCATTTCTGCACGATCGCCCCGTAAAAATTTTAATCGTGCGGGTGTGCGTCCAAATAAATTTTTTACACGTATTCTGGTTCCGCATTCCCAATCTGACGGTTTAATAACACCGGTATTGGCATCCAATTGCCACCCGTTTTCTTTACCAATTTGTGCCGTATCAATTGTCATATCTGAAACAGATGCAATTGATGGTAATGCCTCTCCTCTAAACCCCATGTAATTTATATTCAACAGATCATCATCTGGCAATTTAGATGTTGCATGACGTAAAATGCATCGTGACAAGTCATCACTTGACATTCCACCACCATTATCAATCACAGATATCATTGTACGTCCACCATCTGTGACATCGATTACTATTTGATCGGCCCCCGCATCCAATGCATTTTCAACCAATTCTTTTACGACACTGGCTGGACGTTCTACAACCTCACCGGCGGCGATTTGATTAATTAAAAAATCGGGCAAAACACGAACCGACATAAAATCGCACTATTCTTTAAATTTTACTTCTAATATTTCGTATTCTTTTTCACCACTGGGCAATCTGACGATGCACGTATCCCCAACACAGCGACCAATCATCGCCCGGCCAACTGGTGATGTACATGAAATAACAGTCTTACCATCTGATTCAATATCAGACAATATACGACATTGCATACGATTCCCATTTTCGTCTTCAGCAATAACTTTTGCTCCAAAAACGACACGATCACCAGATAGACTATCAACATCGATTACATTGGCATGTTCAATCACATCTTCGATAAACTGAATACGTTTATCTATTTGACGCTGTTTTTCCTTGGCTGCACTGTAATCCGCGTTTTCGGACAAATCGCCCAAACTGCGTGCCCATTGAACAGTTTTTAAAATTTCTGGACGTTGTACCTCTTTTAAATCCTTTAACTCTTTGACCAGTTCGTCAAAACCGGTGCGTGAAATTGGTCTTTTTTCCATTTTATATCCTTAATTTTTACCGATTATACGCATTCAATTTTAATTTTGCAATTATCAATTATTTTCGCTATACTTTTTTTCAAATGTTCAGTGTCAGTATTTTAAGCAAATTTTTGTTACGCCGATTTTTATCCGGCGTTGGTTTGGTTATATTCGTTGTTGGTGGGATAATATTGGCGGTAACATTTGTTGAACGCCTGCCATCGAACCCAACAGCAATTGCCGCGTTAATTGAATCCTGGACCCGATTATTAGAATATATTCCCATGTTTTTACCCCCAGCGGTATTTATGGGAACATTATTGGCATCATACAATTTAACCAAATCCAGCGAAGGAGTTATTATATCCGGTGCCGGCCGTTCACCATATCAGATATCGAAGCCATTTTTGATTGGTGCAGCATTGATTGGAATTTTTACGACAACTGTTGTAAATCCGTATTCTGTGAAAATGAATTCCGAAAAAATAACATCGTCACATTTAAAATTGGTCGATAATTCTATATGGTTACGTGAATCTGGGGATGAAAAATATATAACAATGAACGCCGCGGGAGGGCTAAGCCATATAAATAATACATTGGTATTTAATGACGCAACGATTTATGTTCAGGGTGAAAATTTTAAAATAACGGAACGTAT
>JAZUKY010000060.1:0-6862 GCA_045643525.1 Candidatus Enterousia sp.
AGATTTAGAATCATTTATTCTGTAAATATGGAATGCGTATTTCGTCACCATAAACATGGTGCGTAACATTATCACGTTCTAAAACAATTGCCCCATTTGCATCAATACCAACAAATTTGAAATTTTCGCCACGATATTCAACATTTTTATTTATCCCTATCGCCAATTCCATCCAACGGGTACGAACATTTTCAAAATCTGTGGGCAACCAAATATCCATATTTTTCAACAAACGTGACAACAACTCTTCGGTGGTAATATTTATATAATTTTCTAATTTGGTTGTTTTATATCCGGTAACCGTTGGATTAGATTTAATATTTATTCCAATTCCGATAACAACAAAATTATCAATAAATTCAATTAATACACCACAAACCTTTTTCCCTTCAATTAATATATCATTGGGCCATTTAATTTGTGGTTTTATTCCAACGGATAACAATGTTTTTGCAATTGCCACAGCCACAGAATATGCAATTTGTGGTCTGCGTATTGGTGCCTCATAAATTATACTGGTATACAAATTACCATGATGCGATACCCATGTTCGATTATGCCGACCATACCCCGCCGATTGTGCCATGGCACATATAACCAATCGATTTGTTGCTTTTCCACGCTCAATCACCCCATGTGCATATGTTTGGGTACTGGGGATTTTATCAAACATTAACACCTTATATCCGACCAATGGTGTATATCCCATCATTTTGTAATATAAAATCACGACCATATTTACGCCGTAATTGATAAATTGCGGTATCAACCGCATGGGTTGCCGCATCTGGTGAATATCCCAATGCGATTTTTAAATCATTTACACTGGCCCCACCTGTTTTATCCAATATGGCAATAATTTGTTCCTGCATCGGTGATAATGATACAGCCATCCCAAAAATTCGATGAATAATTTTTGAATTATCCAACGCATTTAACACAGCAATTTGCAAATCAATAACATCAACAGGCCGGGTGATGTCCAACATATCCATGTTTACATCTACAACATTTGGTTTATCCAACACAATTGCCCCCAAATCAGACAATATTTGTTGCCATACCTTATCAGACGAAAAAATTCTAATACCGTCAAACATCGTATTCAGAATAATACACATACATTATGAATGTCCATAAAAAATACAGTTCCTTTAATCGGAACCGTATTTTTATTCCCAATAATTAATCGTGTGTCTGATTTTGAACATCAATAAATTTTGTAAAATCTTGAATATTTGCCCCTGTGGACGACAAAATTTTTGAAATACTGTTTGTTGATGGCCAACGTGGTTGTCCCGCCTTTGACCACCGCTTGCTTTTATTAAACGTTGTTGGATCCAAACCACTGCATTTCGCCAATCCAGAACATGACATACCATGTTCAGACGCGAATCGCTCTATTGCCCGCCAAACATCATCATGTGTCATTTTCATTCCTTTTTTATAAAAATCTATCATAGGTCAACACCTATGTGATTAATTTTATTTCAAAACAAGTACATTTTTCAACAGGTTGCATTTCCTAAAAACCGCACAATTTAGCCATTTTTCATATTTCACCCATTGTAAAATAATTGGCCAAAAAATTTTTTGACAATTATTATTGACAAATCAAAAAAAATGTATTACATTATGATTCGTCAAAGGAACAAAACCTGCGACCAGGCGTTAAAACCTGTGGGGCCCGGGGATTCAGACTCCCTCCTACATTCTCTCTCCTCTGGACCTTGGACCCCAAACACTTTTTAGTTTAGAATGCCCATTTCTTTTTCTCCTTTCCTTCCTTTCGGGGCATTCGGAAACACCCTGGGGCGATCCGGGGTGCTTTTTTTGATTTTTTGCCATTTTTCGGTAAAATTTTACCGATTCGGCTTTTTGTATGGTATAATACACATAAATAAACAAAGGATTGTAAGTTATGGCATTAATACCAATGGTTATCGAAGAATCGCCACGTGGTGAACGTTCGTTTGATATTTATTCACGTTTATTACGTGATCGTATCGTTATGATTTGTGGACAAATAGAACCCAATATGGCCAACAGCATTGTTGCCCAATTGTTATTTTTGGAATCCGAAAACCCAAATGCAGAAATTTCTGTTTATATCAACAGCCCTGGTGGTGATGTCAGTGCAGGTTGGGCAATTATGGATACAATGCAATATATTAAATCACCGGTTTCAACAATTGGTATGGGATTGGTTGCATCAATGGGATCTGTATTATTGGCCGCCGGTGCCAAAGGTAAACGATTTGCGTTGCCAAATACCAGTATAATGATTCACCAACCTTTAAGTGGATTCGAAGGTCAGGTAACAGATATGGAAATCCGCATGAAGGAAGCCCAACGCACCAAACAAACTTTGATACACCAAATGTCTGAATTTACCGGCCGCAGCGAACAGGAATTATTTAACGCGATGGAACGCGATAACTGGATGCAACCAGAACAAGCCAAAGAATTTGGATTGATTGATGGGGTTTTACAACGCAAGTAATTTAAAGGTTCATAGATATGAGTGATGATACAAAACAAACACCAACAGACAATCAAAAACAAAATGGTCAATTTTGCAGTTTCTGTGGCAAGGCCGTATATGAGGTAAAGAAATTGGTCAGCGGCCGTAATGTATGCATTTGCGATGAATGTATAAATTTATGCAATGATATTATGGCCGAAGATATGCCTGCAACTGTTAATCAAGAAACAGAAAAATTACCAACACCATCTCAAATTTATAAGGTGTTAAACGATTACATTATTGGTCAAGATTCTGCAAAAAGAACTTTGTCTGTTGCGGTATACAACCATTATAAACGTCACAGTGCGGCATTAAAAACAAATGTTGAAATTCAAAAATCGAACATATTAGTCATCGGTCCAACCGGAACCGGAAAAACATTATTTGCCCAAACACTGGCACGTGTATTAAACGTTCCATTTGCAATCGCAGATGCCACCACCTTGACCGAAGCGGGTTATGTTGGTGATGATGTCGAAAGCGTATTAACACGTTTATTACAAAATGCAAATTTTGATGTTGAACGTGCCAGTCGTGGTATCATTTACATAGACGAAATTGATAAAATTTCACGCAAATCGGAAAATCCGTCATTAACCCGTGATGTATCCGGCGAAGGTGTTCAACAAGCATTACTAAAATTAGTCGAAGGGACAATCGCAAATGTGCCTGCAGGCGGTGCCGGACGCAAACACCCAGGTGAAGCCACCGTTCAATTAGACACATCAAAAATATTGTTTATCTGTGGGGGGGCGTTTGATGGCTTAAATAAAATAATCGCGTCACGTAAATGTGAACGTGCCGGTATCGGCTTTGGTGCAAATGTCCAATCAAAAAAAGAGCGTGAATCTAAATCATATTTGGATGATGTGGAACCCGCAGATTTGGTCAGATTTGGTATAATACCTGAATTGGTTGGCCGTATGCCTGTGATTACAACATTACAAGATTTGGACGAATCTGCATTAGTAAAAATTTTGACTGAACCCAAAAATGCAATTGTAAAACAGTATGCCGCAATGTTAGAAATGGATGGTGTAAAATTAACAATCACAGATGATGGATTACGTGAAATTGCAAAATTAGCAACCGCACGTAAAACGGGTGCCCGTGGGCTGCGTAGTATTTTAGAAAAAATATTATTAGCCCCAATGTTTGATGCACCAGATAACAACGATTTGGCGGAAATCGTCATTGATAAAAATGTTGTTCTGGGTAAAAAGGCACCAATTGAAATATTACATGACGCACAACGGGCAGCATAACGTAAAAAAACAACCGGCGAATGCTGGTTGTTTTTTTACCTACATAAAATTTTGTGGTCCAACATCGATTTTTATTCTGATATTTGCAGGCACCTTAACCCCGGAAATCCAATGTGACACCAATGGTTGTAACAATGCATTTTGCGCTCCCGCAATTAAAAAACGCATACGATACCAATTTCTGATTTGATATATTTGTGCAACAATTGGCCCCATTATTTTTACACCATCTGCATTGGGGGTAACACATGCCAATTTTTCACAAAATTGTTTTAACACGGATTCTTTTTGCCCCTCTATAACAATGGCAATCAATTGACCAAAAGGCGGCATTTGGGCGGCACGTCGTGCATCCATATCATTTTTCATAAATGTATCCCTGTCACCTGCACAAATTGCTGTTAATACTGGATGTTCTGGTTGATATGTTTGTAATAAAACACGCCCCGGAAATTCGCCACGCCCTGCCCGTCCTGCAACCTGAAATAATTGTTGAAACGTATGTTCTGCGGCACGAAAATCGGTCCCGAACAATCCCATATCTGCATCAACCACACCAACCAACGTTAAATTTGGAAAATGATGGCCTTTGGCTAAAATTTGTGTTCCAATAACAACATCTATTTCACCATTTTCCATTTTTGAAACGATACGTTCCAAACTTTGCCGTGATGCAATTGTATCACTGGATACCAGTGCGGTACGAACAGATGGGATACGTGCAGAAATTTCTTCGGCAATTTTTTCCAATCCCGCCCCACGCATTGATATATCACCACCACAATCGGGACATATTTTTGGTAATGGTGCCATGCGTCCGCACATATGACACAACATCTTTCCCAAACGTTGGTGGTATGTCATACCAACACTGCAATCCGGACATTGTGCCGTCCAACCACATTTTTTACACTGAATAATTGGGGCGTAACCACGCCGGTTTACAAATAACATTACCTGACGTCCCGCATTCAGTGTTTCAACAATCGCATCACATAACACAGGTGACAACATACCATTGTGTGACACTTCATCGTTGTCTGTTGATAATTTATATTCTGTTGGACGATTTTGACGCATATCAATTGTTTCGATTTTGGGCAACGTTGCCCCACCAAATCTGGATGTTAAGCGTAAATGTTTATATTTTCCAACAAATGCGTTTTGCAATGTTTCTGCAGATGGGGTGGCACTGGCCAAGACAATGGGAAAACCCGCAATTTTTGCACGCAATACGGCCATATCACGTGCATGATAATTTCCCATATCCTCCTGTTTATATGATGTATCATGTTCTTCATCAACAACTATCAATCCCAATTTTTGCCACGGCAAAAACAATGCACTGCGTGTTCCAACAACCATACGAATATCCCCACGCATAACACCACGCCATATATCCCGACGACGGGTGGCCGTCAAATTACTGTGCCACACAACAGGTTTTGCCCCAAAACGTTTTTCAAAACGTGTCATAAATTGTGCGGTTAATGCGATTTCTGGCATCATCAACAATACAGCCCCCCCCCGATTATACGCACGCCACGCGGCATCAAAATACACCTGGGTTTTACCACTGCCGGTGATACCATCCAACAAATGTGCCGAATACCCCCCATGTTCAATCGCATCGCCAATCGTATTGGCCGCCAACGTCTGTTCGGAATTTAACACAACATTTGCCATATCATGATACTGATATACAAATTGATTTTCATTTTTCACCCGTTGGCCCGCCGGCATCAACGCCCCCGAATTAATCATTGAACGAATCACAGATGAACTGACCCTGGCAATATTTTGAATATCAGATATTGACATTGCATCACCATCATTTGATGCGAACGCATCTGAAACCGCCTGACGATTTGATGTCATGCGTATTTTTTCAGATGTATTAAATTCATATAATTGTTCCTGACGCGGGGGCAAAAATGCATCCGGTACATTTAATATCATACGCAACACAGCCCCAGGTGCCATCAATGTCCATTCACACATTTTTTTTATCCATTGTAAATCTGTAATATCCAACCCGGCATCTGTTATTGGTGTCGCATTTTTTATTTTTTCATGTGGTAAATTACTGTCCCCCGGTCCCAAAACAACCCCAACATATGGCCGATTCATAACACGACATTCACAAAAAGTTCCAAAATCGGCATCGGCCAGTAACCGATAATCATAACCGGTATTTACAGCGTTCGGTAATAATATTTTTACAATATCGCCTGTTTTAAACATAAACACAAAATACTTGTTTTTTTTTATTTTTTCAATACGATTATTACCAAGGGTTTAATATGTTATGGAAGCTGTTTTTTTTAGGATTGGATTTTCTGTGTAATTTTATTCCACATCGTAATACACGTGAACACATTCGAACGCAGATTTTATACGATTGGCGTAAAAAATATAATGCATTACGGGCAGCATATCCAGAATTACGCTTTCGACATTTTCGTATTATCAAAGGTGGGTGGAACATCGGCTTTATCATAGATAAAAAATATGTTTTCAAAATACGTAAATTTTATGACAACACAATACCAACACAACGCATTGAACGTGAACAACGAATAACAAACGCATTCGCACATATTGTAAATTTACGTATTCCACATATTGAAATTATAAAAACAGGTGGATACACCTTTTATAAATATGATTTTATCCCAGGTAAAAATTTAACAACTTTTTCACAAGATATAATTAATAAACATGCAAAAAAATGGGCTAAAACATTGGCACAATTTATATATTTGATGCACAATGCCCAACCAAATGAAATAAACGATTTACGTGACCGCGATGGTGACGGGTGGAATCATAATGATATTTGTAACAATATATTGGTTGATAAAAAAACAATGGAAATCATCGGATTAATTGATTGGGAATATTCTGGATGGGGAACATTGGAAACAGAATTTGAAAATTGCATACATTTTTCAAAAAAAATGCGTATATCGGGTATCGGAGATATGATAAAAAAGGAATATGATACCCTGTATAAAAGCAACTAAGATTTTTGCGGTATGATAGCAAAGGATGTATTCATGAAAAGAAA
>JAZUKY010000061.1:0-19278 GCA_045643525.1 Candidatus Enterousia sp.
ATGCGGTTGACCGCAACCGTGCAAAACGTTTGTTGCGGGTTTGGATTGCAAAAAACGAAAAATTACTGTCACCACATATGGATTATGTCTTTATCGCCCGTAATTTGATTTTAAATACAACTTTGACAGATGGAAACATCGCCATGGGCAAGGCGTTACGATATATTTTGGCAACAACGAACAAAAATGAAACCACACAAATGCAAAACAAATAACAAAAAACGTATAATTACCAGAACAGCAATTGCAATAATCCACATATATCAAATGTGTATATCACCAATAATCGGTGGCCGTATGGCGTGCCGTTTTACCCCCAGTTGCAGCACATATGCAATCGAAGCCATTGAAAAGCACGGTTTTTTACGGGGATGCGTTATGGCCATACGACGAATTATTCGTTGCAGACCGGGTGGTGGGTGTGGCTATGACCCTGTCCCTTGACATATGCAATGATTATGATAAAATTTTGGGGCAAAGGATTAACTTTATAAAAGGATTTTTATTATGTCTTTTCGTTCAAATGTAGAATCCATGTCAAAGATAATGGATGAAATGGGGATAACTGAATTAGAATTGGAACGTCAATTTTTATTTGGAGTGTATCGCAAACATATCCACCTGTCAAAATTACAGGGGACAGTTATTGCTCCGGCATGTACACCGGTATCTACAGATGTCACACCAACAAAATCTGTACAAAAAACATCCGCACCGGTATCAGGTCACACATTAAAATCACCAATGGTTGGGGTTGCATATTTGGCACCAGAACCAGGTTCGAAACCATTTGTTACGGTTGGTTCACAGATAAAGTCTGGTGATACAGTTGCATTGATCGAAGCAATGAAAACATTTAACCCAATAAAATCCGACAAAGATGGCACCGTACGTGAAATCTTGGTTTCTGATGGTCAGGCGGTTGAATTTGATCAACCAATTATTGTAATCGAATAAAAAGAATATCATGTCACAAATAAAAAAAGTATTGATTGCCAATCGTGGCGAAATTGCATTACGAATAATTCGTGCGTGTCGCGATATGGGTATCAGGACCGTTGCAGTTTATTCAACTGTTGATAAAAATGCCCTGCATGTGCAATTAGCCGACGAATCAATTTGTATCGGCCCAGGGCCATCCAAGGATTCCTATTTAAATGAATCTGCAATATTAACAGCGGCATTATTGGCAAACGCAGATGCGATTCATCCGGGGTATGGTTTTTTATCTGAACGTGCCGATTTTGCACAAAAAGTTCAAAGTCACGGTATGATTTGGATTGGACCGTCACCAGAGATGATTACCAAAATGGGGGACAAGGTTAATGCAAAACGCACCGCAATTGAATGCGGATTACCGGTCGTACCAGGTTCGAACGGTGCCGTTGAAACAATCGAAGACGCATTAAAATGTGCAGAACAGATTGGTTATCCGGTAATGTTAAAGGCATCTGCGGGTGGTGGTGGTCGTGGTATGCGTCCTGTGATGTCAGCAGATGAAATGGCGGCCGCATTTCAAATCACAAAAAATGAAGCCCGTTCTGGATTCGGGGATGATACGTTGTATATGGAAAAATTGTTATTACACCCACGCCATATTGAATTTCAGGTATTGGGTGACCAACATGGCAATGTTGTCATATTTGGTGAACGCGATTGCTCATTACAACGTAAAAACCAGAAAGTTATGGAAGAATGCCCTGCAGCAGCGTTAACCCAAAAACAACGCGACGATATGATTGAAATCTGCAAAAACGCCGCAAAAAAAATGGGTTATATGAATGCTGGGACATTTGAATTCATGTTCGAAGACGGGAAATTTTATTTCTTGGAAATGAATACCAGATTGCAGGTAGAACACCCCGTGACGGAAATGGTATATGGCGTTGATTTGGTACGCGAACAAATACGTATCGCAGCCGGAGAACAACTGGGTTATACCCAATCAAATGTTATTCCACACGGTCATGCCATTGAATTTCGTATTAATGCAGAAGATCCGGAAACATTTATTCCAAATCCTGGGAAAATATCTTTGTACGCCCCATCAGGTGGTTTGGGCGTTCGCGTTGATAGTGCTGTATACACAGGCTATGAAATTCCGCCAACATACGATTCGATGATTGCTAAATTGATTGTTTATGCACAAAATAGACCCGCATGTATTATGCGCGCAAAACGTGCATTAGATGAATTTGTAATCGAAGGTATCAAAACAACGATTCCATTACAGCAAAGGTTACTAGATAATTATGATGTAAAAACGTTACGTTTTGATAACCATTGGTTGGAAAATTACTTAAAACAACCCACAGATTCACAATCAAATGATACACCTGTGGATGAATCAAAATAAAGAACGGGCAATTTTGCCCGTTCTTTATTTAAACCAACTAAAAAACTTCATATTTCAACCGGTTATCAAACACACACCAGAACCAATTGCCGCAACATTATTATATATATTTATCTGTATCTTACCCCTATAATAAAAAACCGCCGAATTGGCGGTTTTTTATTATTTACGCAGACCTAATTTCTTAATTAATTCTTCGTATTCATCAACATCATTATTCTTGATGTATGCCAACAGTTTTTTACGACGATTGACCATCAACAACAGACCACGTTTTGAATGTTGGTCTTTGTGATTATTTTTCATATGTTCTGTTAAATTACGAATACGTTCTGTTAAAACAGCAACCTGAGCAGCAGCAGAACCACCGTTATCTTTTTCAGTTGTTTTAAACGCATTAATTAATTCAGTCTTTTTTTCTTTTGTAACGGACATTGTTTTTTCCTTTAGTTAAATTGTTCGTTTTGGCCGCAATATACCATCAAACAAATCACCTATTCCGATAAATTCATCACCAGAATAAATACGTCGAAGGCCATCTGTGCCACAAATATCGATAAAGCCACCATTTTTATACAAATTAGCCGCCTTATCATCTAGATTTAGAACCGGAATGTCCCCCAGTCCAAAATCAACGGGTTTCAGGATTTCCCTGAAATCACGCCCATTATTAATCAGATTTTCTAAAAAATCAAGTTTTACAGCATCTTTGATATCAAAAACACCAGATTTTATACGCCGAATCATATCAACAGTTCCCAATGCCCCGCATTTTGCAGCAATATCACGTCCAATACTGCGAACATATGTACCACGACTGCATCTGGTTTTAAAATTCCACGAATTTCCAGAAATTCCCAAAAATTCTAGTGAATAAATATGAATAGGCCGTTCCACCATTTCCGGCATTTTACCAGACAATGCCATTTGATAAGCACGTACACCATTTACATGAATCGCACTGTATATCGGGGGAACCTGTAAAATATCACCGATAAATTGTGGTAAGACCGACATAACATCGTCAACATTTGGCACAAAATTATCACATGCCGTCTGTTGTCCTGTTATATCCAACGTGGTGGTTAAAAAACCGAATTGAACAGAAAATATATATTCTTTGATATCTGCACCAGATATATCTTCGACAAATGGTATCATTTTAGTGGCATTTCCAAATGCAACCGCAAGAACACCCGATGCCATTGGATCAAGTGTCCCAATATGCCCAAATTTTTTTTGCCCCAACAAACGTGCAATACGTCCACCCGCAGTTCTTGAAAACTGTCCAGAATCTTTATCTAAAACAATCCACCCAGACGTCATCTTTAACCAAATAAATTCAATTGTGCATTATTATTTGTCTTTTTATTTTTTTCTGTTTCGGTCGCAGTATTTTTCGGTATTTTATTTTCTATGGATTTGTCCGTATCTTGTGAAAACACTGTGGCATGTGTTTTATCCGATTCCAATGACATCAAAACATTTTCAGCACGTGCAACCACAGATTCTGGCATTCCAGCCATCTTGGCCACATGTATACCATAAGAGCGATTTGCAACACCGGAAACAATTTTATGCATAAATATAATTTCATTATTATGTTCACGCACATCAATCGTTAAACATGTAACATTACGCAACTTTTGATCAGTATTACCGGCCAACATCGTTAATTCATGATAATGTGTTGCAAATAATGCACGCGGTCGCAATGTATTTAAATATTCCAACACAGCCTGTGCAATTGCCATTCCATCATAAGTTGCTGTTCCACGACCAATTTCATCAAATATAATGAACGATTTACATGTAGCACGACGTAAAATATTAGCAGTTTCACTCATTTCAACCATAAACGTTGACTGGCCCGCCGCCAAATTATCCGATGCGCCAACACGACTGAATAATTGATCACAAATACCAATTGTTGCACTGGTTGCAGGAACAAAAGACCCCAAATGTGCCAACACAACCAAAATCGCATTTTGACGCAAATATGTTGATTTACCAGCCATATTTGGCCCAGTCAATAACGCAATTGATTTATCATTTAAATTACAATTATTTTTTACAAAATTGTCCCCCCGTGGCCGTAAAACCGATTCGATTACAGGATGACGACCATCAATAATATTAAATTGACAATCATCTGTAATTACTGGAC
Source organism: Candidatus Enterousia sp. (assembly GCA_045643525.1). GTDB lineage: Bacteria > Pseudomonadota > Alphaproteobacteria > Rs-D84 > Rs-D84 > Enterousia. The sequence continues at coordinate 4,524 of JAZUKY010000061.1, forward strand.
ATACCCAATTATACATATCCGCCACAACAGCCAATGAATACCATACATCAACATCCGCTAATAATTCAGCACTGGCCAATAAATCATCTGAAACAGAACGAATACGTTCTATTATATCATTTATAATTTCAGTCTCTATCGCAGCAGATTTTTCTGCAGCACTGCGAACATCATTATCCAAATCAATCAATTTTGCCGTCGTAAAACGCATATTACCAGATAATGTTTGTCTGTGAATAAATCCAGATTCTGGTTGCATCAATGAATCGGCACGGGCACTGGGAACCTCTATAAAATATCCAAGAATATTATTATATTTTATTTTTAATGTATTAACCCCCGTAACAGATGCATATTCTGCCTGCATACCCGCAATTGTTTCCTTGGCACCATGGGCCAAACCACGCATATTATCCAAGGCCAAATCAAATCCATCACGGATAACCCCACCATCACGAAAAAATGTTGGCAAATCATCTGACAAGGCCCGTTGCATGATTAACCCCAACTCGTCATGCGTATGCATTTTTTCAAATTTATTTGCAAAATCCGTATCTAATTGTGACCCCAACATTTTTATATGTGCCAATTGTCCAATAAAATCAGAAACATGACGAATATCACGTGGTGTTCCACGGCCCGATAATAATCGACTTAGTGCACGTCCCACATCTGGAACAGATGCCAATTTTTTTCCAACCAAATCCATTACAGATGGATTAGATAAAAAATGTCCAATATGTTTCTGACGACACTGTATTTCGGTACAATCACCGGACAAAGAACGTAAATACGCCCGTAAACGACGTGCCCCAGCAGATGTTTTGGTATTATCCAACACATCTATTAAACAAACCCCACCATCATTAATTGGTGCATCTATTTCTAAACTGCGCCAAGTAGAAGAATCAATCAACAACTGATGACCTGATTTATATACATACGGTGTCCGAAATGTTATAGATGCCCCACGTTGGGTATTAAACAAATATCCACCCAATACAACAATTGCACTATCTGCAATTTCTGAAAAATTATTATCAACGGCCCCATTAAATACATGTAATATAATTTTATCTATATCAGTACGTCGATATAATTTTTCATATACTGGTGTTGTTTTGAAAACATCACGTAAATGCAAAAATATTTCATTTTCTGCAGACGCTTCCGGATAAATAACCTCTGCCGGGTTAATACGAACCAAATCATCCAAAACATCTGATGTTTTACCAATAAAAAATTCACCTGTTGATATATCACACCCCGCAATATCAAACATTCCATCTGATAATTTTACAACCGCCACTAAAAAATTAGACTTCTTTGGACTTAACAAATTTTCATCTGTTAATGTTCCCGGTGTCAAAACACGAACAACCTGTCTATCTATGAATTTATGTCCACGTTCTTTGGCCTGAGCCGGTGTTTCCATTTGTTCGACCAGCGCAACCTTATATCCCAAACGAACCAAACGCCCGAAATAATTATCAGCCGCATGCCATGGAATACCACACATTGGTATATTTTCACCATCCGCATCCGTTCCACGTTGTGTCAACACCAAACCCAACACAGAACTGATTGTCTTGGCATCATCAAAAAACGATTCATAAAAATCCCCCAAACGAAACATTAATAACGCATCTGGGTTTTCAGCCTTCATATCAACATATTGTTGCATAACAGGACTTAATTTACTTTTATCCGCCACTGTTGTCACCTTATGCCGTCGTTGTAACCTTTAATGTTTCAATTTTTAATTCCGCTTCTTTTAATAATTGTTCACAATAGGCTTTTAATTTTACCCCCTGCTCATACGCGGCAACAGAATCCGCCAATGGTAATTCACCAGATTCCATTTTTTTTACCAATTCCACTAATTGTTTATAGGCTTCTTCAAAAGATAATTTGTTTTCTTCCATAATTCCTTCCTTAAAATAACATTCACTAAAACGATACAAAATAAAAAATTGAAAGGCAAGCAACACACATAAAAAAATACGTCGGTTGCCCGACGTATCAATTTCAACTACAACAATAATTATTTAACTGTTGTTGTTGCGTTACGATTCCATTTCCATACGGATTCGCCAGAACCTTTAACCATTGGACGTTCTTTACCGTAAGAAACTGTAGAAATACGATTAGCTTCTACACCGTCATTAACCATAACGGATTTAGCAGCGTTTGCACGACGTGCACCCAATGCCAAGTTGTATTCTGTTGAACCACGTTCGTCGCAGTTACCAGCAATCTGGATTTTTGTATCTGCGTGATTTTTCATATACAATGCCTGACCCAACAAATTATCGCGTGCTTCATCAGAAATTTCTGAAGAATTCAATGCGAAGAATACACGTTGATCATTCATATCAGCTGGTTCAACGATTGAAGAACCACCGCAAGCTGCCATCAAACCGGCAACACCGGCCAACATAGCAATATTTTTTACTTTCATGAAAATACTCCCTTGAGTTTCTGTTGCTCGTGCTGTAGTGTATAATAAAAACAAGAAAGAATCAAGGAAAAACACAATAATGTCACGTATAGAATTACAGGATTTGATTCTGGCGGGGGTTAATTGGGAAGTAACCGATATACCATATGGGTTACAACAAAAAAAACCTGCACCAGCAACGTCATTACAACAGAATATCAAAAAAACAATAGAAACCAGTGACATAATATCTGATATGTCTGCAATTAATCGAACAACGACTTCAACCGTGCCACCAATTGCACCAATTGCACCAATATCAACAGATATAGCAGTCGCCATGGCATCACGTCCCACAGACACAGCCAGTTTATTACGTATGATTGATCAATTTTCACATCCATTACGCACGGGGGCAACCAATACAGTTTTACCACACATATCAACACAATCATCTGGTTTGCTGATAATCACAGATATTCCCAGTCCAGAAGACGATGAAACCGGCAATATTTTATCCGGTGCACCCGGCGAATTATTGGATAAAATGATTGGTGCAATTGGTATCAAACGTGAAAACGTATCAATATTACCATTGGTATTTTGGCGAACACCCGGGGGCCGAACACCAACACGTGAAGAATTAGATTTAACCCGACCATTTATCAATCGGGCGATTGAATTATTACATCCGACCGTAATTTTAACATTGGGTACACTGGCGGCCACAGAAATCTGCGGATTAAATATACCACGTGACCATGGTGTTATCAAAAATATGGAAACGGGTTCAAAATGTGTTCCAATTTTTCACCCCAATTATCTGATTTTAAAACCAGCCGCCAAACGAGATGCCTGGACAGCATTGCAACAAGTACAAATTTTGTTGAAAAGTACCGAAAAATAATTAATAATTTCAACACAAGCACTAATAAAGGAGCCTAAAATTAAACCAACATTAAACCGCGATAATCGCCGTGATGCAGGTCCACGTATAAACAACCGCATTTTTGCAAAAACAGTTCAAGTTATTAGTAATTCTGGTCAAAATTTGGGTATTATGCCCATTGCACAGGCATTATCATTGGCAGCTGATGAAGAATTAGATTTGGTTGAAATTAATGCAACCGCCACACCACCGATTGTAAAAATCATGGATTATGGCAAATTTAAATACGATCAAAAAAAACGTGCAAACGAAGCCAAAAAGAATCAAAAAACAACCGAACTTCGTGAAGTTTGGGTAAAGCCGTTTATTGAAGAAAACGATTTAAACATCAAAATGAAAAAGGTTTTTGAATTTTTGGGCGACGGAAATAAAGTTAAAATTTCGGTTATGACCAAAGGTAACCGTCGCGTTTTAGCCAAAGGTCGCGATGCAGTTCCAGGATTATTTGCACATATTATGGAATTAATTGGAACCCACGGTGTATTGGAATCAAAATCAAAGCCAGACGAAAGAACAAAATCAATAGTCGTGGCACCATCAAAATAATCACAGCGTCCCAATCGGGACGTTTTTTATTAAAATAGTGAACCTTTCCAACATTACTATCGTTGTTAAAAATACGAAGGGAAGTTATTTTCATGATTAAAATAGTATTAAAAAACAAAAAATACCCAACACGGGGTATTATTTATTTGGAGGCCCGGGTCGGAATCGAACCGGCATTCAAGGATTTGCAGTCCTCTGCATAACCACTCTGCCACCGAGCCATATCTTTGCGCCATATATACTACGCAAAATAATTTTACAATTCAACAGAAAAATTATATAATATGAAAAATACTTTGAAATATAAAAATACGAGAGAGTTTGTAATGAAATTGTTTCCACTGTTGGCATGTATTATGCCATTGGCAGCAAATGCTGCAAATACGGACTGTGCAACCAGAACATATGTCCCCAGCGAAAAAATCGCATTACCAGAAATTATTGAATTGGGGCTGTGCCGTAATCCACAAACAACGGCCGCATATTTATCCGCAGAATCCGCACGTTTTTCAAAAAACGCTGGATATGCCAATTACTTACCATCAGCCAGCATATCAGCATCAGCGTCCGTACCATACAATAACGGTGAACGTGGCGATACATCGTACAGTGCCAGTATATCAGCATCATATTTGATTTTTGATTTTGGTAAACGTTTGGCCGATTTAAATACATTAACAGAAACCTGGCGTGCAAGTGGATTTGAATACGACGAAACTGTACAAAATTATGTTTACGGTTTAATCGGTGCATATTACAATTTGTTAAATGCAAATGCCGATGTGACCAGTGCACAATCTTTATTAACCGTTGCAAAAACCGCCAAAGATACCGCCGATAAAAAATACAAGGCTGGGATTGTAGCAAAATCAGATGTATTAAAGGCGGCAACAACTTTGGCCAGTCGTGAACTGGATTTAGAGCGTGCAAAAAACAATCGTGAAATCGCCAAAGGAACATTGTTAGCAAAATTATCTTTTTCTGCAGACCAAGATATAGATATTGCAGATATGCCGGCCGAATTTGGAACAGCGGCCGAAATTAAAAATATTGATAAATTAATTGAAATTGCACAAAAAAATCGCCCAGATTTACTGCGTGCCACAGCAAATAAAAATGCAGCATGGCACAGACGTAATTCATCATTTTTAAAAAATTTACCCAGCATTTCCGCATCGGCATCTGTGGGTTGGAATGAACATGAAATTGAAAATATTGGTGGCGACAAATACAGTGCCAGCATTTCTGTTCGGGCATCAATGCCAATATTTGCAGGATTTGCCAATATGTATGGCATACGTCAGGCACAGGCAAATTATGATCGTGCCATTGAACAAGAACGTTCAACCCAAGATTCAGCTATTTTAGATATATTTACTGCATACCAAAATTACAAAACCGCACAAATTGTATTAACCCAAACCAATACATTATTGGCATCGGCAACAGAAAGCGAACGTGTTACCGCAGGTATGTACAAAGTTGGAAAGGCCACTATGTTGGATTGGCAAACCGCACAATCCGAATTAGTAACCGCCCAAAAACAAAACAATGCAGCAAAATATGATCTGTTTACAAAACGTGCTGCCGTTGCATTAGCAGTTGGAGAAATTAAAGTAGACATGGAAAAGGGAGAAAAATAAAATGAAACAAACTAATTCTGTAACAGACAAAAAATCATTTAATATTTCAAAACCGATTAAATGGTTTTGGCGTAAAAAATGGTGGTTTTTGGCGTTAACATTATCAATAATTGGTGTTTTGTATTTATTTGGCAATAAAACAAATCATAAAAGTCCGGATTTTTCCACCGTAACAATCACACGTGGCGATTTACGTCAATCTGTAACAGCAACAGGTGAAATTCAACCCGTAAATACAGTAAACGTTGGTTCACAAGTATCTGGTACAATCGAAGAAATTTTTGTTGATTATAATTCCAAAGTAAAAAAGGGACAGATTTTATTAAAAATTGAACCTTCTGTATTACAGGCATCTGTGGACGAAGCCAAAGCATCTTTGGTTAGTGCCGAATCACAGCGAAATTATGCAAAAAACGAATACTATCGTAATAAATCTTTGTACGCAGACGGGTTTATTGCACGTGCCGAAATGGAACAATCACAAACATCATACGAACAGGCAGAACAATCCGTTAAACGTATGCAATCACAATATGATCGTGCGGTTACCAATTTAGGATATGCAACTATTACATCCCCCGTTGACGGAACAGTTATTTCACGCAAGGTGGACAAAGGTCAAACTGTAGCTGCATCTTTCCAAACCCCTGATTTATTCGAAATTGCCGAAGATTTATCAAAAATGCAAATTGAAACATCCGTATCAGAGGCCGACATCGGGGTTATCAAAGATGGTCAAGAAGTTCGTTTTACCGTTGACGCATATCCAAATCAGGATTTTACAGGAACCGTTCGTCAAATTCGTTTATCACCAACAACCACATCAAACGTTGTTGTTTATACAGTTGTTATCGACGTAGATAATTCTGATTTGCGTTTAATGCCTGGCATGACTGCATTCGTTACAATTATTGTTTCTGAAAAATTTAATATATTTAAAATAAGAAATGCAGGCTTACTGTTACGCAGTTTTGATGGAATTATTTCCAATCCAGGTGACGCTACGCCCAATAAATTCTTAGCCATTTTACGCGATAACAAACCTGTATTGATTCCATTTACCAAAGGATTAGTCACAGCAACCGAAACAGAAATTATTTCAGACGACATCCACGATGGAGATAGGGTAATTGTTGGAAAAATGGGTCAAACAACAAATACGACTTCACAAACAATGAAACGCGGTATGCGCGGTGGTGCGGGTCGCCCAATGTAAACAATGAACGCACCAATGGTGCGTTTTTTTACCAGGATAAGAATCATGAAAAAAAATAAAAACGACACAATCATATCTATGCAAGATATCTGCAAAAGTTTTCCATTAGAAATGGGTGGTGAACAACAGGTATTATTTGATATTAATTTTGATGTACATTCCGGCGAATTTGTTGCAATTATGGGGCCATCAGGTTCCGGAAAATCAACATGTATGAATATAATCGGAGCATTGGATACCCCTTCGTCTGGAACATATGAATTATACGGTCGCAACATAACAAATATGAGCGCCGATGAATTGGCAACCATCCGTAATGAATTTATTGGATTTGTTTTTCAGCAATTTAATTTATTGGCAAAACGCAGTGTGTTGGACAATGTTATGTTACCATTAATGTATCGTGGATTACCAATGTCTGAACGCATACGTCGTGCCCGTGAAATGTTATCACGTGTTGGATTGGAACGATTCGAAACGTATTTACCAACACAATTATCGGGTGGTATGAAACAACGTGTTGCAATTGCCCGTGCATTGGCGGGCGACCCAAAATTGATTCTGGCCGATGAACCAACAGGTGCACTAGACAGTAAAATGGGCCATGAAATTTTAACGTTTTTCAAAAAATTGAATAAAGAACTGGGGATAACAATCGTTATGATTACCCATGAATTCGATATTGCAAAATACGCCAACCGTTTAATTCACATACGCGATGGACACATCAATTACGATGGTCCGATTCCCAAAGACGAAAAAAACCTGTAATAACGGAGAAAAAAATGACATTTAATGATATATTAAAAGAATCTTGGTTGTCGGTCAGTGGTAATAAGATGCGTTCTTTTTTGACTGTATTGGGTATTGTTATCGGAGTTATGGCCGTTGTTATTATGGTTGCCGTTGGCGAAACAGTTCAAAAACAAATTACTGATCAATTTTCATCATTGGGGACCGGTACAGTTATAATTCGTGCCGGTGCGGCACAAAGTTCGGGTGTACGATCCGGTAATCGTATGACACTAACAATCGATGACGCAGAATATATTGCTAAATTACCAGATGTCGCCGCAATCAGCCCTGTTCAAATGAGCGGTGCCCAAGTAATTTATGGTAATAAAAACTGGTCTACGTCAATGGTTGGAGTTTATCCCGGATATACAGATGTTCAAAATATTGAAATAGACAAAGGAACATTTTTTGATCAAATTGCTGTACGTAATGCATCAACCCACGCGGTTATCGGTCCAAATATCGTTAAGGAATTGGGGTTACCAGATGATCCAATTGGGCAAACGGTACGCATTCAAAATACACCATTTACAATTATTGGCACAACCAAGGCAAAAGGTGAATCTGCCATGGGGAGTCAAGATGATTTGATTTTTATTCCAATTACAACATTAAAAAAACGTTTGCAAGGCAGCCGTTTTCCAAATTCAGTTAGTATGATCACATTAAAATTGTATTCAGATTCTGATAACAATATCGTCATAGACCAAATGACAACAATCTTACGAAATCGTCATAAATTAAAAGATTCTGATCCAGATGATTTTCAAATACAAGATATGAAACAAATCATGGAAACTATGACAACGGTAACGGGTTATTTAAAACTGTTATTGATTGCAATTGCCGCTGTGTCTTTATTGGTTGGTGCAATTGGAATTATGAATATGATGTTGGTATCGGTGGCCGAACGTACACGTGAAATCGGTGTTCGCAAAGCAATTGGTGCACGTGAAAAACAAATCATTATACAGTTTTTATCAGAATCTATTTTGATTTCATTTATCGGTTCAATGGCGGGATTGTTTTTCGGCATAGGTTTGTCCCAAGGTGTCGGCCGGTTATGGATGGGATATAACGTGCCATTTTCCGTATGGCCCGTTGTTTTATCGGTATCTGTTGCGGTAATTGTTGGTTTGGCATCCGGTGTTATGCCAGCATTAAAAGCGGCAAAACTAAACCCAATTGACAGTCTGCGTTATGAATAATATACCGCCCCACACGGGGCGTTTTGATTTATTATGCCACTTGTATATTACATAAAACTGTTGTAATATCACCGCTGATGATTGAAACATTAACATTGACCAATTTTCGTAATCACACCTCATCCAGAATAAAAACTGGGGGCCGGCATAACATTATTATCACAGGGCCCAATGGTGCCGGAAAAACCGCCATATTAGAGGCATTATCAATATTATCCGGCGATCGTGGTATGCGAAGTGCCACAATGGGCGAAATTTCACGTTTTGGAGCAACCGGTGGTTTTTCCATATTTGCCGAATTATCAGATGACACCCAAATATCGGTATATTTTAACCCTGGGGATACAAATCGACGTGCCAAAATAGATGGCGACAACGCAACATTATCCGATTTAACAAATATACTACGCATGGTGTGGATAACACCGCGTGAGGATAGAATTTTTATTGAAGGGGCCGCCGAACGACGAACGTTTTTTGACCGATTGGTATCCAGTTTCGATTTCACACATCCAGGTCGGGTTGCAAAATTGGGTAAATTATTATCCGAACGTGCATTTGCATTAAAAAACGGACGTGATTCAAAATGGATAGATGCACTGGATATTCAAATTGCGGGAACCGCAATTACGATTGCAGACGCACGTATAAAATATGCCGGCGAATTAAATTATTTTTTAACCGATTGTGCAATATCGGTATCAGGTTTTATTGAAACAATGTTATTATCGGGTGAAACAGCCGCCACAGCCGAACGTAAATATCAAAAATATTTGAATGAAAATCGTGAACTGGTTGGCGACAAAATGGTTTTAGATGGCCCACATAAATCAGATTTTGGCGTATTTAATCAGACATTAAAATTACCCGTTGGTTTAACCAGCACGGGCCAACAAAAAACCGTTTTATTAAATATAATTTTGGCGCACGCAAAATTAATTCATACAAAAACATCCAAACAACCAATAATTTTATTAGATGAAGCGGCCGCCCATTTGGATGCCGCCGCACGTGCCAAATTATTTTCCGATTTGGGCACAACAAACGCACAGGTTTGGGCCACGGGATTGGATCCGAATGTTTTTACCGATGTTCCGGATGCGGCATTTGTCACTTGCACAGATGGGGCTATAAATAATATACTGTTATCGGAGATAAAATAAAACATGGCAAAAATTGATTATCAAAATTTATTAGACAATGCATTAAAATCTGTGGTCAAAGACGCGTTAATTCACGCCCAATTTAATGGTCTGGGTGATGGCACACATTTTTTTATAACATTTAAAACACGTGCACCCGGGGTTGTTTTACCAGATTTTTTGCGAATAAGATATCCTGACATTATGACAATCGTATTACAATATTCATTTAATAATTTAAATGTTTCAGATAAAGAATTCGGGGTTCAATTGACATTTGACGGACGACCATTTTTCATACGCGTTCCATTTTCTGCATTGGTTGAATTCAAAGACCCGTCTGTTGATTTTATGTTATCTTTTCATCCCAAGGGCAGCGTTGCCGCCGACAACGATATGGAATTACCATTGGATGAAAATCCAGACACAACACCGGATAATGGGCGGGTTGTATCTTTGGACGAATTTAGACGTCGTAAAAACAATTAAAAACGGGCCGTACAGCCCGTTTTTAATTGTTTATAATAAAACATACTTTTAAAATAACAATGCTCTTCTATTGTTGTTTTTATGCGTTTTATCCTAGAATGTATATCTTACACCGATTATCATAAAAAACAGAGGCACCGTATCTGTAAACATTAGATTTATTACCAAATATTACACCAGCATCCAAACCCATTTTATATGTTATTTTTGGCAATTCCAGTTTTGCGATGGACATTTCATTCCCATAGTATAAATCCTTCATAACAACGTCTTTGTCGCCAACAACATTATAATTTCCACCAATATTACCACCGACATAAAATGTTGGTGCCGCATTTGCAGACAATATTGTTGTAATTACACCACATACAGCAAAAGTTAATATTTTTTTTCATTTTCCCCCCTTTTTTCTTGCTATGCCGACAGGCATAATACCGCATATTGTTTTTTGCAATATTTTTATACAAAAATTCCTACATCTTCATTTAAGGAAATATATTATACTATCCTGCATTTGGCATGACATAAATTTACCACCGGACATTCGGCACATTTTGGGTGTTGGGCCCTGCATATATAACGGCCATGCAAAACCATTACATGGTTTACAATTGCATGATATTTTTTTGGTATTTTTTTTAACAGTTGTTCTTCGACCCGTTCGGGGGTATTTGCATCATTTGACACCCAACCAAATCTGTGTGCCAAACGAAATACATGTGTATCAACACCGATATTCGGCATCCCCCACAATACATTCATAACAACATTTGCCGTTTTTTGACCGATTCCCGGCAATTTCATTAATTCATCACGATTATGATATTTAATTGGGAAACAATAATTTGGATCATTTGCACCCTGCTCTGCCATTAACTGGGTGGCTAAACCGATAATACTTTTTGCCTTGTTATTAAAAAAGGATATTACACAAATATACTTTTTTAAGCCATCTTCACCCAATTTAATCATCTGTGCCGGGGTTGCAGCAATCCGAAATAATCCTGGTGTAACCTCATTTACCTTTTTATCTGTTGCCTGGGCCGATAATATCACCGCCACCGCAAACGTAAATTCATTCACCGAATACAATTCCGATCGAATATCCATATTTATCGTTTGCGGGACGATGGTAAAAAATTTTTCTGGTGTCAACACACATTACGCCTTGTGGATTGATATAGCAAATGGTCTGCCATCAATTTCCGTATGATGGTCACCGGTACCACACGATAATTCAACTGCCAATGTATCACGCATTATACGTTCACGATATTTTTCAACCGCATCTGCTAACACAGAATCTGCGGCATATTCCAATATAATACGATCAGCAACATCCAAACCAATTTCTTTGCGTGTATCTTGGATAAAACGCAATATGTTATTTGCATAACCTTCGGTCATCAATTCAGCATTTATGTTTGTATCCAAAACGACAACCGCCGTATTATCTGGCAAACCGGCGCCTGTAACACCACTGCGAACTGTTAAACGGTTTTCAAATTCATCAGCATTTAATGAATATTGCCCCACAACCAATTTATCGCCATCGGTTGTGTATTCACCACGTTTAACCGCCGGTATTATATCCTTTAACGCACCACCCAAACGTGCACCAATTTTTGGCGTAATCAGATAAATAAAACTGTCTGCAACATCATGGAAAGTATCTGCAAATTCAACAGATTTAACATTCATTTCATCACGAATTATATTTGCGTATTCAGTCAAACACACACCATATACCGTCATAGATGACAACGGCAAACGATTTGGCAATTTATACTGTTCACGTAATTGTTTACCAACAGATACAATTGATTGCACGCGACGCATGTCATTTACGATTTTCTTATCATAAGATTCTGCGATTGGAAAATCCGTTAAATGGACAGATTCATTTCCAGTCAGATTTTTATAAATATATTCTGAAATGAACGGTGCAAACGGTGCCAAACAACGCGTTAACATTACCAAAACATAATGCAACACATTAAATGCCATTTGTTCTTCGTCCCAGAAACGTGTACGTCCCAAACGGATATACCAGTTATTTAATACATCTAAAAACCGAACAAATTCTTTAATTGCAACATCAGGCTTATAGTCATCCAGCGCACCACCAACAACGTATATCAATTCATTTAATTCAGCCAAAATATACTTATCCAATGGATTTTCTGAATTTAAATCATCCGTGGCAGTAATATTTGCCGGATTTGCATACAATGTAAAGAAATGATACGCATTCCATAATGGGGTCAATATTGTTTTTGTCGATTCTGCAAATACCTTGCCAGCCTTGTCCACCGGAACCGGTTCCGCCTTCATAAAATTTGATCCCTGAATAAACAAACGAATCGCATCGGCACCAAATTGTTCAATTTGTTCAGATGGATCGGAATAATTTTTCAATGATTTTGAAAATTTCTTTTTATTTTCATCTACAACCAATCCATTGGCCGTCACACGACGAAACGCCGGTTTATCAAACAATGCGGTTGCCAAAACCATCAATGAATTAAACCAACCACGGGTTTGATCTTGGCCTTCGATAATATAATCCGCAGGGAATGTTTCTGCAAAACGTTCTGCATTTTCAAATGGATAATGTAACGACGCAAATGGCATTGAACCGGATTCAACCCAACAATCCAATACATCTGGGATTCGTTTCCACCCATCTTTTTCCAATGCATCCAATGTTGGACGATGTAAATCATCCAATTTTACATTAAAAAATTCTTCGATTTCTTTCACAGAACCAAATACTTTGTATTCGCCATCTTTTTCCCAAATTGGTAATGGGGTTCCCCAGAAACGGTTACGTGATATTGCCCACGGGCGTTCACCTTCAATCCATGTACGGAAACGTTCACCCGCCGACATCCATTTAACCTGGGCATTATTTGCCAATAATCTGTCAGAAATTTTTGGAACATCAATATACCAAGAATCTGTGGCACGATATATTAATTTTTCTTTACTGCGATCACCATATGGATATGAATGTTTATATTGTTCTTTTTTTACCAAATGTCCATTATCACGCAAATGTTGAATAATTTTTGGATTCGCCACAAAAATATTTTCACCGGCCCAATCACGAACAGTATTATCAAAATTACCATAGTCATCAACATTTAAAATTACTGGGAATTTTGAATCCAGATTTTTGGCCGCCCAAAAGTCATCTTGGCCATATGCGGGCGCAATATGAACAATACCCGTTCCATCAGAATCAGAAACATAATCAGCCGGAATTACCTGATGCAGCAAATCAGATGTTCCCGCATAATAATCAAATATCGGTTTGTAATGCATACCAACCAATTGTGATCCCAAAACCTCACCTATTTTTGTTGCATTTGCCAATTGTTTATCGTATGCAGACAAACGTGATTCGGCAATAATGTAAACCAAACCGGCATCATCTTGCATGCGTAAATATTTCATTGATGGGTTAACCGCCAAGGCACTGTTTGCCGGCAACGTCCACGGTGTCGTTGTCCATGCCAATACCCGATCACCATTTTCCAATTCAAACCATACGGTTACGGCATCATCAACGACATCACGATAATCTTGGGATGCTTCGGAATTAGAAATAACCGTTCCATTTACCCAATCAAATGGATTAACGGAATAATCTTTGTACAGCAACCCCTTATCATACAATGTCTTGATTGCCCACATTACAGATTCCATATAGTTTTTATCCATGGTTTTATAACCATACCCGTCACCAATATCGACCCAACGTCCCATACGGGCAATAAAATGTTCCCATTCATGTGTATATGTTAAAATATCATTACGGCACATATCACAAAATGCAGCAATTCCATCTGTGGCAACAATATCTTTGGCACTGCGACTCTGCTTTTTTTCAACAGAATTTTCCGCCGGCAACCCATGACAATCCCATCCCAATTCACGACGAACATATCGGCCATGCATTGTTTGATAACGGCATACCATATCCTTAATAACCGTAACACCCAAATGTCCCCAATGGGGCAAGCCATTTCCAAATGGGGGACCATCATAAAACGAAAACGGATGTCCCAATTTTGTTTTATTCAATGTTTTATGAAAAATATCGTTTGCCTGCCAGAACGACAACGTTTCTTTTTCCAAGGCAGAAAAATCTACACGTGCCTCTGTCTTTGGGTATGCCATAATTTTAACTCCATACGTTTTATTATAAAAAAACAGGCGCCACATGCGCCCCAGCCATATGCAGAAGCGCATTGCCGGTTATTTAATAATAATTATTTTTGCTGTTTTCATTTCATGCAATTTTAATATATGTTTTTGCAAA